>NZ_JAQREZ010000099.1:0-5657 GCF_028598715.1 Pseudoalteromonas sp. GABNS16E | reverse complement strand
CACCGCCGTATACTTTTGCAAGTACGTTAGTGATTGCTGCAGTTAGTGTAGTTTTACCGTGGTCAACGTGGCCGATTGTACCAACGTTTACGTGCGGTTTTACGCGTTCAAACTTTTCTTTTGCCATGACGGAACCTATCAGTTTTGTGTATCTAGATTACATATGAAAATAATCCACCAGAGGTAGATTAATTTAATTTTTTCAAATTTCAAATAGTTTTTTCTGACAGATAAAGGAAGTATTCAAGGAGATTCATATGACTGGTGCTGATAGGCAGATTTGAACTGCCGACCTCACCCTTACCAAGGGTGCGCTCTACCAACTGAGCTATATCAGCAACACCATAATTGGAGCGGGCAGCGGGAATCGAACCCGCATCATCAGCTTGGAAGGCTGAGGTAATAGCCATTATACGATGCCCGCTTTAGGAACCTGTTCTTAAACTACCTCTAACCGTCAAGAATAAAGTGGTGGAGGGAGCTGGATTCGAACCAGCGAAGGCTGAGCCGTCAGATTTACAGTCTGATCCCTTTGGCCGCTCGGGAACCCCTCCACGATAATTCTTTACTAATTCACTTTCGGTAAAAGGAAAGTGGTGCCGACTAACCGAGTCGAACGGTTGACCTACTGATTACAAGTCAGTTGCTCTACCAGCTGAGCTAAGTCGGCACTGCTTTAGTACGGGGCGAGATATTAGAGTAAGGTTTATTATGATGCAACTATAAAATTAAAAAAAATGTAATTTTTTAGCTTAAATGCTCACAATTCATGCAAAAGTGCTTAATTTTGCTGTTTTACGTCGTTTTTACTTAGCTCATGCCAATAATTTAATCCTTTCATAACCAATAAAGAATCAAAAATACTGCCAGTTATTTGTTGCTGTAACAGCAAACCGTAACCACCGGCGCACAAAATTTGTGGTTTTTGTTCGCCTGTTACGTGCTTAAGTTGATATTTGGCCTGCTCAATAGCACCTAATGTTGCCACCAGTGCGCCATTTTTTAATCCGTTGGGTGTGTTTTTACCTAGCTCATTTAAAAAGGGGGTATTGGCATCATCAAACACGCGCTGAGTATTTTGTGCTAATGAGCGAGTCATTAAGTCAAGGCCGGGCAATATCCAGCCCCCTAAGTGCTCGCCTTCGCCGCTCAGCACATCAATAGTGGTTGCAGTGCCAGCATCAACAATAATGCATGGTGTGTTAGGGTAAAGTGTAAAACCCGCCACCAGCGCAAGCCAGCGATCAATACCTAAATTGCTAACCTGTTCATATGCGCAGCTTAAGCCACTGAGATTTTTACTAACATGCGCCTCAAAACACGGAATGCTTTTTTTGGCGGCTAATGTGAGCGCGTCATTTAATAATTCACTGTTACCTACACAAGCATACACAACCTCAGTTATTGCTTGCCACGGCACGTCGCTCATAGACACGGGCGTTGCTTGTTGCTCGCGCCATAAGGCCGCTTTTAATGAAGTATTACCTACATCTATTAGCAGTTTCATAATTCGGCCTTTCTTAACGAGATTTCGCCGCCATAGTAACTTTTAACTTCGCCGTCTTGGCGAATACGTATTCCGCCGTGCTGATCAATACCTTCACAAATACCCCGCCAGCTTCTGTGCCCCGTATTTAGCTCTACGCATTCTCCTGCAAAGGCGTTTAGGGCGTTCCACTGTGCGTACATGCTGTTTAGCCCGTCTTGTTGGTAATCTGCCAAGCGCTGCTCTAAATAAAAGGTAAGCGAAGCAACTAACTGGTTTTTATCAAGCGCGGTGGTGTGTTGGCTTAAATCGGTCCATGCTTGGTCAATCTGTTCGCTGGTGTTTTGCGGCATTTGTAAATTTATGCCAATACCAATGACTAGCTGACAAGGGCCTTGCGGTTGCCCATCTAGTTCAACTAATACTCCGGCTAGTTTTTGCTTATTTATGTATATGTCGTTTGGCCATTTAAGTTCAATGTCTATATCGTAAAGTGCTTTTATAGCATCGTATACCGCAAGCCCTACTGCAATTGATACGCCCATAGCAGCTTGCAGGCCATCATCTAAGCGCCAAAAATAACTGTAATATAAATTAGCCCCGAATGGAGATTGCCATACCCGCCCTCGCCTTCCGCGCCCGGCTTGCTGCATTTCGGCAACCACAACAGTGCCAGACTCAAGCGCGACTTTATTTTGAATACGGCGCATTAGCTCGCTGTTGGTTGAATCTATAATAGGGTGTACTTCTACTTGGGCTGTATTGGCACCTAACGCGTGGTAATATTTGGTTATATCGGCTTGGTTTAACAATCCCACCGCATTGTTTAAACTGTAACCTTTACCCGTCACTTTAAATATATCGAGCCCCATGCCTTGCAGTGTTTGAATATGTTTACTCACTGCAGCACGGCTTATACCCAGCTGCTCGCCAAGGAATTGGCCCGATACAAAGCCACCTTGGTTAAGTGCATTTAATATAGCTAGTTTATTTCCATCTGGTGCTTTCATTACGCGTGCTCCGTAGTAATATGGCATTCACTATTTGTGTTTATAAGCCTTACTTCGTGCTCTAGCATTATGCCGTAACGTGCAAACACCGTATTTTGTATATGCGTGATCATAGTGATTAAATCGCTTCCTTTACTATCACCATGATTAACTAATACCAGCGCCTGCTGCTGATGCACCTCAATCCCTGCTACTGTAAAGCCCTTCAAGCTCGCTTGGTCAATTAGCCAACCTGCCGCCACTTTGTGATGGCTTTCCCCATAGGGGTAATGAGGTAAATCACCAAACCGCACAAGCAGCGCTTCTAAACGCGCATTGCTAATAATCGGATTTTTAAAAAAACTACCCGCATTGGCTAAAGTGTATGGGTTTGGCAGCTTAGCGTTACGAATTTCAATAACCTGCTCAAATACCATTTTAGGGGTGGGATTTTGCAATACTTTGAGTGGGCCATAACTTAAAACTGGCAGCCACTTTTTAGGGAGCGCTAAATTAACTTGAGTGATCACCGCTTTGTTTTTTAAAGCATGTTTAAAAATAGAGTCGCGATAAGCAAACTCACACTGTGCGTTAGTTAAAGTCACCTTAGTTTTTGTGGCTATATCAATGTATTCAACCGACTCTACAAATTGGGCAAGCTCAACACCATAAGCACCAATGTTTTGTACCGGCGACGCCCCAACGGTGCCCGGAATAAGGGCTAGGTTTTCAAGCCCTGCAATATTTTTATCAAGTAAATAGCTTACTAGGTTATGCCAGCTCTCACCCGCAGCTGCACTCACTAATACGTCATTTTCACGCTCGGTAATAGTAATGCCCTTAGTGGCCATTTTAATTACGGTGCCTGCGTAGTTTTCTAAAAATATTGTGTTGCTACCTTCCCCTAATAAACAAAACGGAGCACTAAAACGGTGTGCTTTAAGTTGCTCAACCGAGGTTATTTCAACAAAATGCTGGCATTGATTGTTTAGTGCAAAGGTATGTAAAGGTTTTAATGAGTGCGCCACAAAGGTCTCTGAGTGTACTGGTAACTAATCGCAGTAGTTTACCTTATTGTCGCAAAGAATGTAAAAATCACTCAACCCGCTGTATCAATCATGATATAAAACCTGCACTTATTATTAGTGTTCAGGGTATTTTATGAAAATTAAACCTCTTTTTTTAAGCCTCGCTATGGCCGGTATGTGCTCGCAAGCAATGGCAAACGCGATTGATCAAAACTCATACGCCAACCTAGATGATGTGGTAACAACACACTTAAACCTTGATTTAGATGTCGATTTTGCCGACAAGCAATTAGAAGGTTTTGTTGAGCACACGCTAAAGTGGAACAATGACACGAGTAAAAAGCTGGTACTTGATACCCGCGACTTAGACATTGATAAAGTAATGTACCAAGACACCTCGGGCGATTGGCACAAAGCTAAATTTACACTGGCAGATCGCGATGATGTTAAAGGCTCAAAACTAACAATTACTTTAAAAAGCCAAGCGCCAAAAGTACGTATTTACTACAACAGCCGCCCAGAAGCATCTGGCCTGCAATGGTTAACACCAGAGCAAACAGCCAGCAAAACGCACCCGTTTATGTACAGCCAATCGCAGGCTATTCACGCTCGTAGCTGGTTACCAGTACAAGATACCCCTGCCATGCGCGTTACTTACTCTGCCCGTATTCATACACCAAAAGATATACGTGCCGTAATGAGCGCCGATAACAAAGACGCACTATACAAAGATGGCGACTACCACTTTGAGATGCCACAAGCTATTTCGCCGTACTTAATTGCGATTGGTGCAGGTAATTTAGAATTTAAAGCCATGTCAAAACAAACTGGTATATTTGCCGAGCCTGAAATTTTAGACGCTTCGGTTGCCGAGTTTAACGACACCCAAGCCATGATCGACAAAACCAACGAAATGTATGGTGAGTATGCATGGGGCCGTTACGATTTATTAATGTTACCGCCTAGCTTTCCGTTTGGAGGTATGGAAAACCCGCGTCTTTCGTTTATTACCCCTACCGTAGTTGCTGGCGATAAAAGCTTAGTAAACCTTATTGCGCATGAGCTTGCACACTCTTGGTCTGGTAACTTAGTTACCAACGCTACGTGGGAAGATTTATGGTTAAACGAAGGTTTTACCTCTTACGTTGAAAACCGCATCATGGAAGAAGTATTTGGCCGCGACCGCGCCGTAATGGAGCAAGCTTTAGATGCAGCAGGCTTACGTGCTCAGCTTAAAACCATTGATGCACCCGATACTCGCCTTAATTTAAAACTTAATGGCCGCGATCCAGATGATGCATTTAGCTCAGTGCCATACACTAAAGGTCAGCTATTTTTAATCTACCTAGAAGAAAAATACGGCCGTGATAAGTTTGATGACTTTGTTAAGACCTACTTTAATGAGTTTGCATTTAAATCGCTTACTACTGCGCAATTTGTTACTTACTTAAAAGCCAACTTAATTGAAAAATACCCAGGCGTTGTAAGCATGGATAAAGTGAATGAGTGGATTTTTGAGCCAGGTTTACCAAGCGATGCACCTAACCCAACATCGGATGCGTTTGATAAAGTAGATACAGCAAGCGCAGCATGGTTAAAAGGTGAAACAAGCGCAGCACAATTACCTACGGCTCAGTGGACAGTGCACGAATGGTTACACTTTTTAAATAACCTACCACGTGATTTAAGTTTAGATAAGATGAGCGAGCTTGATAAGCAATTTAACTTAACGCAATCAACCAATGCAGAGCGCGCGTTTGCATGGTTTATGTTAGCGGTAGGTAATGGTTATCAACCTATTTACCCAGCGCTTGATAAGCACTTATCAGGTATTGGCCGCCGTAAGCTAATTGTGCCGTTATACAAAGCACTTATTAAAAATGGTAAGCGTGAGTGGGCACATGATGTATACATCAAAGCACGCCCAGGCTACCACCCACTTGCACAAGGCACCATTGACGCTTTATTTGATAAATAGCCAACCTGTGCCACCCCAAAAGGTGTTTAGACCTTTAGGGTAAAGCAGCATGTCCCGTCCTGAAATAGGTTGACGGTTTTAATGAAAGACTTGGTGCGAAAGCGCCAGGTCTTTTTTATGCACTTGATTTGGTGTTTTCATATCCAAACTTAAGTGCGGTCGCATTTCATTGTATA
>NZ_JAQREZ010000098.1:0-6048 GCF_028598715.1 Pseudoalteromonas sp. GABNS16E | reverse complement strand
TATGCTATGTTTATTCATGTTAGCCTCTGCTGTTTAGTTAATTGACAAACTAATTATGGCTCTGGCTTTGAATTAAGCTAACCCACGAAAAGCGGAGGCTAACACCGTGTGGGAGTCATTATGTCTAAGCCTTTAAGCGCAGGGGTAAATACCACCCCATGCTCATTTTCTGTCAGTGTAACGGTGCCAAGTAACTCACCTTGCCCCGACTTACTTACTGCATGCATATCAACATCTACATTCGCCAATGCGCTATTTTGTAGCATTGCAGCGGTAAATAATATGGCGCAAGCTGGTTTAAAAATACGTGTTACGCTTTTTTTAGCGGTTGAATCAAACTGTAAACAATTCATCGTGCTCTCCTTATGTAGTATCTGTTTTGTAAATAACGCGACTGCTCAGTTATTAGGTACAATCTCTATACCAAGCTCACTGTAGGCAAAAAATTTCACCTCCACTAAACGTAACGCATTGATTAAAAATAAAATAAACAAGGCTAGATAATTAACCACTACACACACTTAAAATTTACTGCGTGTTTTTGCTTAAACGCTGCACAAAAACTAGGGCAAATTTACACAAGAAATGACAACTTTACAGGCTTAACACGCTCACCCGCCTAATACTAAGTACCGCTCAAAACGGGTAAAAAAGCAGCTCAAACGCTTAATAGCGCATTTACTAATACCGCGCTAAGCCAATAGCACAGCGCGTTTAATCAAAATACGCGCCTATGCACACGCTAAAATAAACCATGCTCACCACGCCTGCTGCGCTATCGGTATACTAATTGCTGAACATACTAGTGTTATTAAACGGGTTATAGATGACCCTATCGCTATTAAACAATCGAGGGAATTATGAGTAACAAGCAACTAATTAAAACACTAGGTATAGGCCTAGCCGCCGCATCAGCTGGCATGCTAACCAGAAAAAGTTTACAAAAGTCGTGGGAAAAGGTAACCAACGAGCCCGCCCCAAAAGACAAGCCAAGCGAGCATACAGATCTTAAAGAAGCCGTTACATGGGCGGTGGTATCTGGCATTGGTGCAGGCGTGGCAAGAATGGCCGTACATTATGTGCTCGACAAACGTAAATCTAAGTAAGCCAATAGCCACTAAAGTGCAACGTAAAAAAAGCATAATAAAGGTGAAACTAAGTTTCACCTTTTTTTATTACTTTAAACTAATTAGCTTTACGCGGTAGACACACTACTCGCGCCTGCATTTTTAAGTATTTCTTCAATCGCGCTTTTGTTATCGCTGTCGTACTTAACACCAATTAATATAGAGCCTTTTTCAATGGCGTCTTCGTAAAATTTAACTTCGTGCTCAGGAATAAACGCCCCAATAGCAGCGCCTAAACTTCCGCCAACGGCAGCACCAGCGCCGCCCGCTGCAAATGCAGCCACTAATGGGCCAGCTACTAATAAACCTGTACCACCGGTTGCCACGGTACCTACGGCAGTAAAACCGCCAACAATTGCAGCTATAATACCACCAGACGCTGCACCAACAATGCCGCCTTCAGCCGCTTTGGTTCCCTCATCTAAGGCAAAGTCTTCCTTTGCGTATGAGTCATTGGCAACAATGCTTATATCAGCTTCATTAATACCTAATGCTTCTAATCTATAAATAGCCAGTGTTGCTTGTGATGCGCTTTCAAATAACCCAGTAATAACCGTGCTCATAATAACTCCTTTATTTATTTAAAAAATACAGCTATTACTAAGCAAAACCCAAACCACTTAACTTATTACTATTAATCAATAAGTTAAACAACAACCCCAAACTACTGCTTTCATTTACACAGTAAATATTGCTAACCGTTGTAAAAAACTCCTACCACATAAATAAATGCACTAACGCTTAGCGCTTTTATATAACGCGTTAATAAACTCAATTACTTAGACCACGTAATTTCGGCTAATTGATTAGTAGCCGTTTGATGAATAATTAAGCCGTTATTGCCCATACGCATGTGCCTAATTAAGCCAGAGTAAACCCCTTCTTTACTGGGAATTTGCCAGCTTTGCATGGTTTGAGTTTTTAAATCAAACCTAACCAGCGTTTCGGGGCGCTTAGCCGACTCATTAAACCAAATAGCATTATCGGCATATTCAATGGCATACGGGTGGCTGTTTTTACCGCTTGGGTTATCCCACTGCGTTATTTTACCGTTTTTAGGGTTATAGCGGCCAAGTTTGCCCATGCCAGAGTTTACATAAAACACCATATCATCAGGCGTAATGGCAAGGCGCCTAGTATGTGTTTTAGCACCTGGGAGTTTTATTTCGCTAAGCTCCATGGTGTTTTTATCAACTTTAAGCAAACAGTTACTGCCATTACACGACACCCACGGCGTCCCGTTTGAATCAAGCTTTATACCATAAGGCCGCGAGCCTTTAGTGGGTAAAGTAGCCAGTTTAATATCGCCGCTTTTAGGGTTTAGCCTGCCAATCATGTTGCTGTGCTGTAGGGTAAACCAAAATATACCCGCATCATCAAATACGCCAGTATGCGGGTCTCGGGCGTTTTTATCAGGCATTTTATACACTTTAAATTTTTCGGTTTTTAAATCTAAATACCCAACCGTGCCATTTTTATTGCCTAAAAACCAAGGGGTTTGGTTTTTATCAAGCGATACACTGTGCGCATACGTACCACTTGGCAAAGTGTACTCTTTCATTTCACCGGTTTTAGGGTTTAACCTACCTAAAATATTGCCCCACTGGCCAACCCACCAAATAAGCCCGTTTTCACCTTGCACAGGGTCGCGAGCGCGTTGCCCAAGCGTAGGCACTTGCCAGTATTTAAAGCTAAGTTTTAAATCGCCTTTAGCCACCGTTGACTCACGCTTATTATTAACAGGGTAATGCTTAGCTAAATACGCGCTAATATCTTTACTAAGCGCAGTACCCTCGCCGGTATCAACCATATAGCTTATGAGTGTTTGCCAATCCGCTTGGCTATAACCCGCACTGCGCTCAAGGTTGTTTAAACTATGGCAACTAGCACAAAGCTGCTCAACTAATACCCCAGGCTCGTTACTCAATACAGGTGACGGCGCAGCTAAAGCCCCTAGCGCAGCCATTACCGCAACGTGTTTATTAAATAAAAATCGATTTTTACGCATAACGCCCTCCCTTGTTTTTAATATTAAAGCATAGGGCGAAAGTGTTTACTATGTGAGCACTTTTAGCTTTTAGCTTTTAGCTTTTAGCAAAATGGTATTGTTTTTATTTTCGGTGTAAAAATCATTATTGTTGGAGGCGTAATAGTAGTTTAAATACGTTTTCCTGCTTAAAAACTAAAACAAACTCCCTCTACATGTAAAACCAAATAGTTCGCGCTTGCGCCCAACGCGCTAGCAAGCTAAGCGCCTACAATAAATAACATTGTATTTATCTTTAGCTGTGGCTATTACATTGGCTATGCGTTGGGTTTCGCTTCGCTCAAACCAACCTACTGTTGTTGCATAGCTACAAGCTTGCGTATAATGCCCGCACTCTGGCTGTATGTATTAGCCGCTAATTTGGATTTTAATAATGAAAAAACTCTCTGCAGTGCAAGTAAAACAACAAGCACTTGTGCTTAACGTGGCCGATAAACTAGAAGCACAAGGGCGCGAAGAAATCCCTGGTATGTTGCAGTGTTGGTTTGATGTGGAATATCACTTATTTCCAAGTTCACTACTGCTTTGTTTTCAGTTCGAAAACGAACAAGCTTTAGCAGCTGCAGAGCCTGATTTATTAAAATGGCAAAAGCGCTTAAGCGCCGCAATGCTTAAAAAAGGCGTGATTTTAAAAGATATGCGTAAACATTTAGTGTTTACCTTAAAAGGCCCTGATGATTAAAGCAGGGCTTTTAAAGAAAGATTAGAGCAAAGCTTTACAGCGCTATAGTTTATAAAATAAGTTTAAACGCATACACAAGTGCAATATTATTGCCCTTCCTTATAGCTAGCTGAGCAATGGAAATGGGGTTACATGGAAATAGGGTCTGGAAATGTGGAAATGGGGTCACCCATTAGAAAGTTCCGGTCAAGCAGGCAGCTGCGTTTTCTTGATCTTTTTATTCAAAAAACCAAGTGTTTTTATTATTTAACTCAATTTAAATATGACTACGCACCTAGTAATGACGTCGATTGGTGTGAATATGCACCAGTCACCCATATGAATTTAGGCAGTTTAATTAAGCATTATTGATGATTAATTAAGGCCCTTGGCTTTCGCCTCAGCCATCGTTTAGTACCAATGTCAGTCCAGTTTCTGGCTGTGTTTACACACTGCGCTGTAACAAGTCTGTGGTTTATGCTTACACATAACCAACCCTTTGTGGCTCAAATATTGGGCATATCCAGTATTTAAAATATGAGCGGTTAACGTGAATGTGGAAATGGGGTCTGGAAATGGGGTCAAATCTTGACTTCAGACATCAAACAATCTCGAAGTTTTTCCAATTGTAATTTAACCTTTTCATCTTCAACCATTAATTTATTCAACCTACCTACAGATTTCGGTCTTTAGATGGGGTCAAATCTTGACTTCAGATATCAAACAATCTCGAAGTTTTTCCAATTGTAATTTAACCTTTTCATCTTCAACCATTAATTTATTCAACCTACCTACAGATTTCGATATCGCCGAATAATGCTCAACATTAAAAACAGCTGCTAATGCCTGCAAATTTAACCCCGTTAAATCTTGGCATAATTTAATAGCAAACCAGCGTGGTAAATTTTTCTCTTTTCGCCCCTTTTTAACCGTTATAATCTCATTAACCTCAACATTAAAGTATTGAGCTAAGTAAGCTATAACTTCATCTGCTGAGTGATTTTTACTAACAAGCTTTCTTTCGCTATCAGGCTTGGCAATGTAGTCTTTTATACTTTCAATAAAGTCCTCACAACCTAAAACCGACAATAACTTTTTAGCACTATAAAAAGCGCTTATTTCTTTATTATTTTCATATTCAACAAACTGTTTGTACGCAGCATATTTACGCTTTTTTCCTTGAAGCGAAAATATAAAGTCTCGAACTAACCATTTCGGTGTCGCCGCTTTTTTGATGAAGGCTGAGTAGCTAGACCATTTATAGTCAATGAGTTCATCGACTAGCGGTGTACTTGCTTCTATAGGGTTACGATGTATATAACGGCTAACATGGAATAAGTAATTATCAGCATCCACAAGCACCGCTTTGTAGCGCCCTCTAAACAGCGCACCATCTGTGTTATGTGCTCTATTAAAGTATTGAGTATAAAGGCCATTAATATGCTTCATGGCTCGGCCTAAATTTGCATCCGGGGTTTTGATTAGCAGGTGGTAATGATTGGTCATTAAACAATAAGAATGCACTTCAATATTAAAGCGAAGGCTTGCTTGCTCAATACAATATAAAAAATACTTAAAGTCGTCATCGCTCAAAAAGGTATTTTCACGCCCTCTTCCCCGATTCATTACATGATAAAACGCATTCTCATACTCTATTCGCAGCGGTCTAGACATAGTAATTCACTCAATGAGTAGTAATCTATAAATCTAGACTCTTGATGTCTAAAGTCAAGACTTGACCCCTTTGGCTTTTTAGCAGCCGCAGAGCCTGATTTATTAAAATGGGAAAAGCGCTTAAGCGCCGCAATGCTTAAAAAAGGCGTGATTTTAAAAGATATGCGTAAACATTTAGTGTTTACTTTAAAAGGGCCTGATGATTAAAGAAGGGCTAGAGCAAAGCGTAGTCGCGCTATGGGTTATAAAAATAAGTTTAAGCGTATACACAAGGGCAATATTATTGCCCTTTCTTATAGCCAGCTGAGCAATGGAAATGGAGCCCATGGAAGTGGGGTCACATGGAAATGTGGAAATGGGGTCTGTGGAAATGGGGAAATGGGGTCAAATCTTGACTTCAGACATCTGGGAGATCACGGCTAGCGCATTTTAATCCCAGATTCTAACAGGGTTGAGCGATAATCATCGTCTAGCCCTGCCATTTTCTTTTTTCTCGCCATACTGGCTGTTTTAGTTGTATCTTGTTTAAATAACGCCAT
>NZ_JAQREZ010000097.1:0-6561 GCF_028598715.1 Pseudoalteromonas sp. GABNS16E | reverse complement strand
TTCCATGTCCCGTCTGTTAACATTAATCTTGGCATGTAGGTTCGGTGTAAAGTTTTCTGGCGAATTCAATTATACCTTATCTTCATGCTGTTTGTTTTTCATACCACAAAGATCAACACGCCCTAGTGGTTGGACTAAGTTTGTATTTTTTCCGCGTATCCCAAGCGAAACCGTACGAGTAACATTAACCTTGCCAACAGGCACGCCGTTTGAAGTTACCAATAAGTATGTAATGGATATGTCGCAAAAAGCGCAGTTATTGCAAGACAAATACCGTGATGAAGATACCGGCGAAAGCGTTATATTAAATATTTTAGCCTCAACCGGTGGGCGTGGTGGCGTGTCTAACTCAGGCAGTGTGCGCTTTGAAATAACCCCCGCAGAGAGCCGCGACTCAGACATTGGCTCACGCGAGCTGGTAAGTGAGTGGCGCGATTTAATAGGGATTATTCCTGGCGCCGAAAGCGTAACCTTTAGGGCTGAAATAGGACGCAGCTCAGACCCTATAGATGTGCAGCTAAGTGGTACATCGCTCGATACGTTACAAAAAATTGCCGAAAGTGTTAAAGCACGCTTAAGTACTTACCCAACCGTATTTGATATTGCTGATAGCATGTCTGATGGTAAAGAAGAGTTGCAAATAGAGCTTACCGAGCAAGGTTTTGCTTTAGGCTTAAACCGAGTTGATGTAGCAAACCAAGTACGTAACTCGTTTTTTGGCTCGCAGGTGCAGCGTATTCAACGCGGGCGTGACGATGTACGCGTTATGGTACGCCTACCTATTGAAGAGCGTCGCTCTGTAGCCGACTTACAAAATATACTTATTACTACGCCTACGGGCGGCTCGGTGCCACTTTCGCATGTAGCTACATTAATTGCAGGGCAAAGCCCATCTACGATTAACCGAATAGACCGCTACCGCACACTTAACGTGACTGCCGACATAGAAAAAAGCAATACCAACATGACCGCGCTACAAGCCGACCTAACTGAGTATTTAGATGAATTAATGCAGCAATACCCAGGTGTTGATTACAAGCTAGAAGGTGAAGCTAAAGAGCAAAGAGAGTCGTTTGGCTCGCTCGCTTGGGCATTGTTATTTGTATTTTTTATTATTTACTCACTATTAGCGATACCGCTTAAATCGTACATGCAGCCAATTATTGTAATGAGCGTTATTCCGTTTGGCATGATAGGCGCTGTAATAGGGCACTGGGTTATGGGGATGGAGTTAACCATTATGAGCTTACTTGGTATGTTGGCACTTATTGGTGTGGTGGTTAACGATTCACTTGTGTTGGTCGACTTTATTAATAAAAAACGCAGTGAAGGCGGCAAGATTATTGATGCGGTTAAACTTGCAGGGGCTGCACGTTTTCGCCCAGTAATGCTCACAAGTTTAACCACCTTTATTGGTTTAATGCCGCTACTATTTGAAAAGGCGACACAAGCACAGTTTTTAATTCCAATGGCAGTAAGCCTTGGCTTTGGTATTGTGTTTGCTACGTTTATTACGCTTATATTAGTGCCAGTAAACTATATGCTGATGGAGCGTTTTCAAAGCTGGTTTAGATAAATAACGAAATGTGTTCTAGGACTAAGCTGTGGTTGATTAATATCAATTGCAGCTTTTTTTTGCTAAAAATTTATAGAGTAATAAGCGGTATTAAAAACAGGAAAGTAGCAAAAAGATAGGTAAGAAAAGTGTTCCCCAAGCGTGCGGTGTCCGGCGTCAGTCCTGAAACCAGAAGGTTTCAGGGCGGAAAGCTGCGGTCTACCGTAGGCTTCTCGGTACATGCCGAGCTTGCACAATAGTAGACGAACAGAAATCCTAGTATAAAATTTATCGGCTCAGGGACTTAACCAAACTCCGGCACCCCAGGGAACAGGTTCAGTATATAAGACATAATCCATTCCTTAAACCCCAAACGTAAAAAATTGAACCGTTCGAGCATTTTTCGCCCGCTGGTAACTCGCTATTTACTTATCATGCTACTTTTTGAGCAGGATCATACAATTAATTGGAGTTGCTTTTTATCGAGTGGTAGCATTGCCTTAACTAGCAAAGCGAAGATATAAACATGAGCGACTTACCAGATTACCAAAAAGCCCAGCTGCTTTTAGAAAAAAACGAAATTTTTGTCTCACCGGCAGAAGCGCACGGCGTAATTAGCGGATTACTAGCGTGTGGTTTAAGTATTGATGACAAAGAATACTTAGGCCTATTAAGCGATGTATTTAATGATGGCCAAGCGTTTAGCAACGACCTAAAGCAGTTTTTTGGCACCATTTATAAGCAAGTGGTAGCAAGTTTTAACGATGAAGCTTTTGCGTTCGATTTATTTTTACCAAGCGATGATGAAACACTCATCGATCAAGCCAATGGCCTCGTATCATGGGTTGCAGGGTTTATGCTTGGATTTGGTTTAAAACAAAAAGATTACGGTAAGTTATCGGCAGATGTAAAAGAAGTTATTAGCGATTTTAGCGAAATTACACGCCTAGATACCATGTTTGACGAAACCGAAGAAGACAGCCAAGCCCTGCATGAAGTGATTGAATATGTACGTGTATCGGCATTGCTTTGTTTTGCCGAGCTTGGCAAAGAAAAAGCACCTAAAAAAACACTACATTAATCTAAATAAAACGGGTTGTTAAAGCATGGTTGAAATACAAAAGTCAGAATTTAAAGCACGCCGTGAGCGTTTACTTGCGAAAATGGATGCAAACAGTGTGGCCATTATTCCTGCGGCCAGTGAAGTAACTCGTAGCCGCGATACGGAATATGCATTTAGACAAGACAGCGACTTTTTTTACTTAACCGGCTTTAACGAACCCGATGCCGTTTTAGTGCTGTGCAATAACAGCGATACGCCAAGTACGTTATTTTGTCTTGATAAAGATAAACTGGCCGAAATTTGGCACGGCCGCAGAATTGGCTTCGAAAAAGCTAAAAATGAGTACTTATTCGACGAAACTTACGCATTAAGTGAGCTAACTGAACAATTATTAGATTTGGTTAACGGTCAGCAGATTTTATTTTATGCACAAGGCGCTTACCCAAGTTTTGATACCAAAGTATTTACCTTGTTAAACACACTTCGCAGCGCGGCTAAAAAAGGCTATCAGGCACCTAGTACTATAAAAGATGTGCGTGGTCTTATTCACGAAATGCGCTTGTTTAAATCGCCAAGCGAAGTAAACATTATGCGTGAAGGCTGCGAAATAAGTGCCCGTGGGCATATGCGCGCAATGCGTTATTCGCACCCTGGTGCTACTGAGTTTCAGCTAGAGGCAGAGCTGCATCATCATTATGCAATGAACGGAGCGCCGCACCCAGCGTACGGCACCATTGTTGGCAGTGGCGATAACGCTAATATTTTACATTACACCCAAAATAGCGATGTGCTAAAAGATGGCGACCTAGTATTAATTGACTCAGGGTGTGAGCTACAAGGTTACGCTGCCGATATTACGCGTACCTTTGCAGTTAATGGCAAGTTTAGCGAACCTCAAGCCGCACTTTATAACATTGTACTTAAAGCGCAAGAAGTGGCTTTTGAAGAAGTTAAACCCGGCGGGTTTATGTCGCATGCCAATAAACGTGCAATGGAAGTAATGACTCAAGGTTTACTTGATTTAGGTATTTTAACCGGCGACTTTGATGAGCTAATGGCAAAAGGTGCCTGTAAAGAATATTACATGCACGGCCTTGGCCACTGGTTAGGCCTTGATGTTCACGATGTAGGCGATTACAAACAAAACAACGTTGAGCGCGCATTTGAGCCAGGCATGGTTTTAACCATAGAGCCTGGGCTTTACATTAGTGAAGATTCAAACGCACCGCAGCAATATAAAGGCATTGGTATTCGTATCGAAGATAATTTACTTATTACTGAGTCAGGGCATGAAAACCTCACCTTGAGTGTGCCTAAAACCATAAACGATATAGAAGCACTTATGCAAAGTGCAAAAAGCGCATAAGCTTGGAGAAATAAAGTGGCTAAGCAGTTTGATGTCGTTGTTATTGGGGGCGGGCTTGCAGGGGCAAGTTGTGCGCTAAGCATTGCTAAAACAAACCCTTCACTCGCTATTGCGGTAGTAGAGGCAAACCAAGTAACGGGCGATTACCACCCAAGTTTTGACGACAGAAGTATTGCCCTTGCACAGCAGTCGGTTGAGTATTTACAGCAGTTAAATTTATTTGAGCCACGTGCGCCATACACAGCAGCAATAAAAAAAGTAAGCGTGTCGGATCGTGGTCACTTTGGTAAAGCGCATATTAGTTGCGACGAGTTTGCTAAACCTTCATTAGGTTACGTGGTTGAGGTAAACCCGTTTGGCCGCGCACTGTATCAGCGTTTAACGCAAGCGAGTATTGCACTTTATTGCCCCGATAGCGTAAGCGCTATTAAGCAAAGCCTAAACAGTAATGAGGTTACTTTACAAAGCGGCGAGCAACTTAATGCTAAACTACTGGTTATTGCCGATGGTGCGCAATCTCCAACCCGTAACTTACTGGGTTTAGGCTTTAATACTCAGCCCTATGAGCAAGGCGCTATTATAGCCAATGTTGAAGTAGCAGGCGGGCATAACAACCATGCGTATGAGCGCTTTACCGAGCACGGCCCTATGGCGCTTTTACCAATGAGCAATAACCGTTACTCATTAGTGTGGTGTATGAAGCAACATCACGTTGAGCAGCATACCGTTTTAAGTGAAAGCGACTTTTTAAATGCGCTACAAAGTGCATTTGGTTACCGAGCAGGGCAATTTACAAAAGTGGGCGCACGCGCAAGCTACCCGCTGGTTTATGGGCAAGCAGAATCATTAACGGCGCATCGTACAGTAGTAATTGGTAACGCTGCTCATGCTATCCACCCCATTGCAGGGCAGGGCTTTAATTTAGGCCTGCGTGATGTACAAGTACTTAGTAATTTAATTGCAACAAGTAAAAACGAGTTAGGCAGTTATGCGTTTACCCGTGAGTATTCACAAAAGCGTAGCATCGATATAAATACCGTAATGAGTTTAACCGACGCACTGGTTAGGCTTTTTTCAAACTCGTCACGGGTATTAGCGCTTGGGCGCAGCATTGGGCTTTTCTCAATGGATTTATTTCCCGCATTAAAAGCACCATTGGCCAAGCAGCTAATGGGGCAAGTTAAACAAGGTACACGTTTATGAAGCAAGCACAGGTTTGTATAGTGGGTGGTGGCTGCGTAGGCTTAACCCTCGCGTTAGGACTCGCTAAAGCCAATGTAAGTGTTGTGGTGCTAGACGCCGCGCCAAAGCAATTACCGCCAAGTGATGAATATGCCTTGCGGGTAAGTGCGCTGAGTATTGCAAGCCAAAACCTGTTTGAGCAATTAAACGTGTGGCCACACATAATGGCAGAGCGAGCGTGTGCATATACGCATATGGACGTACGCGACGCAGACAGCTTTGGTAAAATAACCTTTAATAACGAGCAACTTGAGCTTGAACACTTAGGCCATATAGTTGAAAACGATATTATTCGTTTTGCACTTATAAAAGAGCTAGAGCAACACCACACTGCCACACTGATGTTTGATACTGAGTATCAACAAATACACCAAAGTGAGTCCGACGTATTTATAACCCTTAAAAGCGGTAAGCCTATTATTGCTAAGCTGCTGGTGGCGGCCGATGGCGCAAATTCGGCTATTCGTAAACAATTTAATATGGCGCTAAGCTTTAAAGATTACGACCATCATGCATTGGTTGCTACGGTTAAAACCAAAGAGCCACACGCAAACACCGCACGCCAAGTGTTTTTACCAACTGGACCACTGGCATTTTTACCCCTTAGCGATGACAACACCCATTCTATTGTGTGGTCTACCAGCCCTAATCATTGCGATGAATTGCTAGCAATGGACGAAACTACTTTTAATAAAGCTGTAATGGCAGCCATAGATGGCCAATGCGGGCTGTGTGAAGTGCAAAGTAAACGCGCAGCATTTCCTCTTAAAATGCGCTACGCCCAGCAATGGGTGAGCGGCAAAGTGGTATTAATGGGCGATGCAGCCCACACCATTCACCCACTTGCAGGGCTTGGTATGAACCTAGGCCTAAAAGACGCCGCTTATTTAATTGAGCTACTGACAAGTGATAGTAAAGAGTTTGCGAGCACCCGTACCCTTCGCGATTACGAGCGCACCCGCAAGCTCGACGCGCAAAAGCATATAGCCTTGATGCAAGGGCTTAAAGAGTTATTTGAAGGTGCCAACCCGGTTAAAAAGCTGATACGTGGAGTCGGGCTGTCACTCGTTGATAACCTAGGCCCAATAAAACACCTGTTCGCCAAAGAAGCGATAGGCAAATAAGTAGGTTGGGAAGAGCGAAGCGAAGCCCAACGTATAAAGTAGAGTGGTTAGCTTTTAGCTATCAGCTATCAGCTTTCAGTAAAGTGATCTGACCCCGATAAAGTAGACACGGGGTTTTAATTCATTGATTCATATTGTATGGGGCTAACATTTCCAATCGTCCCATGCATTCGCACTGAGTTGTAGTAATTCTCAATATAAAAACGACTTT
>NZ_JAQREZ010000096.1:0-6722 GCF_028598715.1 Pseudoalteromonas sp. GABNS16E | reverse complement strand
CATGGCGTTATTTAAACAAGATACAACTAAAACAGCCAGTATGGCGAGAAAAAAGAAAATGGCAGGGCTAGACGATGATTATCGCTCAACCCTGTTAGAATCTGGGATTAAAATGCGCTAGCCGTGAAACAGCTTGCCCTACCAGTGTAAAACTTACGGCCAAATAGTTACATAATATAGAATTAACGTTATGATACTCGACCGTTCAAAGAACAGCTTTCGGGCTGAGTAAATAAAGTAGAGACCCATAGTATGATCAGTGCATTTGATATGTTTAGCATTGGTATTGGCCCATCGTCGTCACATACCGTTGGCCCAATGCGTGCCTCGCGCTTATTTGTTAATGACCTACAAGAGCAGCAACTTTTAACCTCTGTTACCGATATAAAGGTAGAGCTTTATGGCTCACTGGGTCAAACCGGCGTAGGCCATGGCTCTGGTAAAGCCGTTATATTAGGGCTTGCCGGCTATGACCCAGAAACAATAGATGCCGATTTAGTTGACGATATCCTTGCCACTATTGAAAAAGAGCAAGTGATATACCTCAACCAAACCCATAAAGCGAACTTTCCTAAGCAAGGGGCTATTGTTTTTCATCGCCGCAAAACCTTACCTAAGCACTCTAATGCAATGGAAATTATTGCCTCAAATAATGGCGAAAAAGTATATAGCAAAGTGTACTATTCTATTGGCGGCGGCTTTATTGTTACCGATGAAGAATTTGAAAACGAAAAACAAGCAGCCCTTGATATACGCGAGCAAAACCCGGCTCCTTACCCGTTCGAAAGTGCAAAAGATTTACTAGAGCTGTGTAAAGAGTCAGGCTTTAGTGTATCTACTTTAATGATGCATAACGAAAAAACGCTGCGCAAAGAAGACGATATTAAAGACGAGTTGTTTAATATTTGGCAAGTAATGAAAGCCTGTATTGAACGTGGTATGCGCACCGAGGGAATTTTACCAGGTGGTTTAAAAGTTAAACGCCGTGCACCTAGTTTGTATTTAAAGCTAAATGTAGAAGTGAGTAATGACCCACTCAGAGCAATGGATTGGGTGGATTTATTCGCCTTAGCCGTAAATGAAGAAAATGCCGCAGGTGGGCGCGTAGTCACGGCGCCAACAAATGGTGCTGCGGGTATATTGCCGGCCGTTTTAATGTACTACCACACATTTATTAAAGAAGTGGACCGCGACATAGCCACACGCTATTTATTAACCGCAGCGGCGATTGGTATTTTATACAAAAAAAATGCCTCTATTTCGGGCGCAGAAGTAGGCTGCCAAGGTGAAGTAGGTGTTGCCTGTTCAATGGCTGCCGGCGCACTCACCGAAATTGTTGGAGGTAATGTAGTACATGTTGAAAACGCCGCCGAAATAGGCATGGAGCATAATTTAGGCCTAACCTGCGACCCTGTAGGCGGATTGGTACAAGTACCGTGTATTGAGCGCAATGCCATGGGCGCCATTAAAGCAATTAATGCCTCTCGCCTAGCAATACGTGGCAGTGGCGAGCAAAAGGTGTCGCTTGATAAAGTGATTAAAACCATGCTCGATACTGGTAACGACATGAAAACCAAATATAAAGAAACCGCACGCGGTGGATTAGCGGTAAACATTATTGAATGTTAAGCGTATAAAAACAAAAAACCGCGGATTTTAGCAATACGCGGTTTTTTAGTATTTATATACTTAAAGTCTTACTATTTTACCGGCAGTTCTATGTCGGCAAATAACGCATCAACATCATCTTGATTACGTAATAAGCTTGCTCGCTCTACTCGCTCTTTAGTTAAATGCGGGGCAAAACGCTCAATAAAATCATACATATAAGTACGTAAAAAACTGCCCTTTCTAAAGCCAATTTTAGTTGTGCTAGCTTCAAATAAATGGCTGGCATCAATACACACTAAATCTGTGTCACTTAATTGATCAACGGCCATTGAAGCGACTACACCTACACCTAGCCCTAACCTTACATAAGTTTTAATTACATCGGCATCGGTTGCAGTAAACACAATGTGCGGCTCAAGGCCGTGCGCGTTAAATGCTTTATCAAGCTCAGAGCGCCCAGTAAACCCAAATACATACGTAATAAGCGGATACTGCGCTATATCGGCAACGGTTAAATTGTCGGCCTTTTGTGCTAGAGGATGATCTTTTGCCACCACAATGCTGCGGTTCCAATGATAGCAAGGCAGCATAACTAAATCTGAGTATAAATGAAGTGCTTCAGTTGCAATGGCAAAATCTGCATCACCGCGCGCTGCTGCATCAGAAATCTGTTGTGGTGTACCTTGATGCATATGCAGCGAAACAGCTGGGTATTTTTTCATAAAGCCCTGAATAACACTTGGCAAAGCATAACGTGCTTGCGTATGTGTTGTGGCTATATTTAGTTTACCCTGATCAGGCAGCGTATGCTCATTAGCAACCGCTTTTATACCTTCGACTTTAGATAAAATTTCGCGAGAAATGTTAATTATTTCTTCGCCGGCACCTGTAACATGCGTTAAATGCTTACCACTGCGGCCAAAAATTTGTACACCTAGCTCATCTTCAAGCATGCGCACTTGTTTAGATATACCAGGCTGTGAGGTAAATAAACTCTCAGCAGTTGCTGATACGTTTAGCTTATGGTTTTGAACTTCTACGATGTATCTAAGTTGTTGTAATTTCATGGTTGCAGTTTTTAACGTTATTATTAAGCTTATATGATGGTAATACTAAGCAAAACCAAGTTTAATTTAGTTAAAACTTGGCAAAGTAAGCACGTATATTTTCATTATTTAAGCATTAAGGCTAGCATAATAAACCCGCTGCAGATAGCGATGTTTATTCAGGTTCAACTTATAATACATTATTCTTATATCTAATTTTTAACATATTTTTAAGTTAATCAGCGCAAAGCTACCCTCAAAGCATATATTTGATGTAATATAAAAAAATAGATTATGAATCCGAGAATTAAGCCATGATCGTTTCGATTATAATTGTGCTTATAGTGGCACTGATAGTGATTGCACTGTGGGTAAGCGCTGTACAGCAGCATAAAGAAAAGCAAGAAATTGAACGTCGCAAAGAATTAACAAAACAAAAAGCGATAATTGAAGAAACCGAAGAAGCACTTATGAATAGCGCTAATATTCCGCTTTCTGAAAACATTATACGCGTTTTACAACGTAGATGTTACGAAGCACTTAACGCTATGATGAACCATTCACCTAATTCTAAAGCATTAAAAAGCAGAATGAACGAAGCTAAAGAAAAGCTAAGTGGTGCAGTACAAGGTAATAGCAGCGACAATTTATCGTTACCAAGTAACGATAAGCAGTTAGTCTCGTTAATTCAGGGCATAAAAAAGCTTAGAGTTATTATGCGCTCTGAGCACAGTAAAGGCCGTGTAGATAGCCAAGTATTTGCAGCAGAAGATAAACGCCTTGAAAAGTTACAACTTAGAATCAACATAGAAAGCCAAATTAAACGCGGTTTATCTGCTCGTTCAGCGAGCATGGTGGGCTCTGCTAGGCAATATTTTGAAAAAGCCTATGCCACACTTAGTGCCGTTACCTATTCTGATGAATACGTAAACGCAAAACGCCAAGAAGTTGAAGCCTATTTAGAAGAAATAAGCACCGAACTAAAAGCATCAAATGCCACTGCCTTGAAGAAAAAAGCAGAAGCAGAGCAAGATGACTTAGACGTACTATTTGCACCTAAAAAGAAATGGTAATTTTAAATACCCAAAAGAAAGCCCATATATAATGTATGGGCTTTTTTGTATCTGTTAAGCTTTTACCAATGGGTAAATACTAACGTATTTTGAGGCACTACCTAGCGCTAACTACGTTATAAACGCTCATTTACCACAACATAGATACGCAAGGTATAACAATGCAGTGGCAATGAGCGATAGCCACTAAATAATAAATGTTTACCCACCCTCAAGCTAAAACTCTAACTAAAAGAATGGGTATTAACTATTACGATAGAAATGCAAACTTGATAATAAATAACGCTGTTAAAATCCACACGCTAATACTAACCTGATCGCGTTTACCACACAGTACTTTAACCGCAGTGTACGATATAAAACCAAGAGCAATACCATGCGCAATAGAGAATGTAAGCGGCGTCATAAGTAGTACCACACTTACCGGAATTGCATCGCTCATGTCATCCCAGTTTACAAACTTAAGGTTTTGCAGCATTAATACCGCAACGTATAAAATAGCACCCGCTGTTGCATAAGCCGGCACCATTTGCGCAAGCGGCGCAAAAAACATCATTAGTAAAAAGCATATACCCACAACAACAGCTGTTAAGCCAGTACGCCCACCAACCGATACACCGGCTACAGACTCAATATAAGAAGTAGTGGTAGAAGTACCTAACATTGCACCCGCAATAGTAGCTGTACTATCGGCACTTAAAGCACGCCCTAAACGTGGCATATTGCCTTTTTCATCGGCTAAGCCTGCTTTTTGAGTTACCGCAACTAACGTGCCTGATGTATCAAATAAATCAACAAACAAAAACGCAAAGATTACACTCAGCATAGAAAGCTCAAAGGCCGCTGCAAAATCAAGTTGCATGAAGGTAGGTAAAATAGACGGTGGCATTGACATTACGCCGTGGTACTCAACTAAGTCGAGGCTTAACGCAATGCCCGTTACTAGCAAAATGCTAATAAGTACGCCGCTTTTTATATCACGATAAAGCAAAGCAGCAATGACAAAAAAGCTTAAAATAGCTAATAAAGGACCTGCCGAAGTAATATCGCCAAGCTGTACTAATGTAGCTGGGCTTGAAACAATAATGCCTGCATTTTTAAGCGCAATTAACGCTAAAAACGCACCAATACCAGTGGCAATAGCCTGCTTTAAAACCAAAGGAATAGCATTAATTATCCACTCTCTGACCTTAAACAAACTTAATATTAAAAATATACAACCAGACATAAATACCGCACCTAATGCAGCTTGCCAGCTATAACCCATGCCCAGTACAACACCGTAAGTAAAAAATGCGTTTAAACCCATGCCCGGCGCAAGTGCTAAAGGGTAATTAGCCCACAATCCCATAATAAAACAGCCAATAGCAGCCGCAATACAGGTAGCAACAAATGCAGCACCTTGATCCATGCCTGCTTCCGCAAGCATTGCAGGGTTTACAAATACAATGTAAACCATAGTAATGAAAGTAGTGATTCCAGCAATGCTTTCGCGTCGCACATTGGAGTTATTTTCGCGGAGTTTAAATAGAGCTTCGAGCATAATAGACTTGTGATAGTAAAAAGTGACGTGATTTTACCATAAAATTAAGTATAAACAGGACATTTTACCTTTCGATATACTAAACTGTTGACGTAGAAACTATAAAAAAGAAAATATATGAATAAGACTCAGCCTAGCAGACAAGACTTAGAGCAGCAATTAAACAATATTTTAGATTTTGTAACACAGCCTACAAACCACAGCGCTGAAAACAAGAGTGATGTAAGTGAGCAAACAACACTTAACAAAGCACTGTATTATTTAAAGCATAACCAGGCACCGTTGGCAGCTAAGTGGATGCGCCTTGCCGCAATGGCCGGAAATCATCGCGCCCAGTTTTATTTAGGGTTATTTTTTGTCAAAGGCCAAGGCGTACCAAAAAGCGTATTTCACGCAGCAGCATGGCTGAGTTTAGCCAGCAGCCAAGGCTATGAACCGGCAACCGTTGCTTTAGATGATTTAAGAAAATATATCGACACCAAACGTCTTAAAGACGCTCAGTGCTATGCAGCCAGTTTGTATGAACAAATCCACCAAATTCAGTTTGCCCACTTAATCCCAAAAAATGACTAACTACTGTATAGCTAACAGCTAAGCACTGTAAAACACACTAAAATAACTGTATAGCCATCCCTTAAGTACTGTATAACGCTGCTACACTTTATACAGTACTGCAAACACCCTCAGCATTCACTTATACGCCTCAAATTGTAACCTATTGTTTTTAATGTGTTATTTTTATTATTTATTTTTTAAAACAATTGATTGTATAAAAAATAACAAAAAACGCTTGCACACAACAACTGTATAAACTACTGTATACATGTACTGTATATAAACCCAGTGAGTGAGACCTATGCTACAGCCAATTACCGTAAGAACCGTTAAAAGCTACCAACAACATAATGAAAGTGAGTCGGTAAACTTAATAAAAGTAGAAGATGAAATTTCTGCTACGTTTGAGATGCTAAAAGTGTTGCACCAATACAATAGCTCTAACGCGTGGACCTTACTGATTGCGCCCGACCATGTGCCTAGTAAAGCCTTGCTAGATAGCTGCTCTATAGATACCAGTAAACTGCTTGTAATAAGACAAAAGCATTTAGTAAATTTAGAGTATGTGCTTAATTCAGCACTTCATAATGGCAACTTTGCAGCCATTATTACGTGGACCGATATAGTAAGTGAGCAGCAGCTTGTTAATTTATCGCTTAATTTAAACAAAAGAAGCGCTAAGCTATTTTGCTTTACTAAAAAAACCAGCACTACAGCAATATCACTTACTCAATAAGCTTGGTAAAATACATTTTTAATTTATGTTAATTAGGGGCTGTTGATCTTTGTAGTACATATATCAATCAGCCCACATTGGTAGCCACATCATAGTAAATGCTAAAGCGAGCATTGAATGATAATTTCGTTCAAGCTTTTCATACCGCGTGGCTATCC
>NZ_JAQREZ010000095.1:0-6941 GCF_028598715.1 Pseudoalteromonas sp. GABNS16E | reverse complement strand
TATACAATGCAATGCGACCGCACTTAAGTTTGGATATGAAAACACCAAATCAAGTGCATAAAAAAGACCTGGCGCTTTCGCACCAAGTCTTTCATTAAAACCGTCAACCTATTTCAGGACGGGACAATATAACTTTATTACGTCTTAATCTCTTGAACAGCCCATCAGTGGGTGATTATAACCATTAATCTGTGCTCAATAGTTAGCAAACTCAGCCATTGCTCCTCGTTTAGGTGCACCTAGTCAGGATAAGTAAGCAACAAAGCTACTTATATAAGCGCGAATTTTAATTAAAATATGAGTTTTATATCAATGCGCAATAAGACGTAATCATTTTGCGGGGCTAAATGTGTTGCTATTTGCGTTAAAGAATTCTTTTTTAGAACAACTAAATAGCGAGTTTTTCGCCTAGCTATCAACACGTTTTTCCAGCCTTACAATAGTTCGCTTAATTAAGTGAATTGGTATTAAATAAAAATTCACTACATCTGCACTAAAAACGACACCACAATTAATAACTATACTAATGAACGCTAAAAAAGCGTGATCCTAAACCTCTAATTTATTTAAAACGCATTAAACTATCTAAATGTTAACTGAACTTGCGGGAGGTTAGTGAATATTTATTCATTGTACTGACCCTTTACGTTTACGTAAAGGGTATTGCTTTGACGCCTTTGTTTTTACAAAGTGTTAAAATTGACACCAGTGTCATGAAAAAATAACGCGCAAATAAGCGCTAAATGTTAAAACTTATGGGTGAAAAAGAAATCTTGCCTTGAAGTGAGAAATATTCAAGAATGTGAATATGTATTCAAAATAATATTGACTCTATTTACTATAGAGGCTAGTTTTGTGCGTCTGTTAGCAAATCGTCGAGCAGTTCATTCACGTTAACAGTGCAGCAAGGGAGGGGTCTATGTTATACGACTCAACATTAGAAAAAGATAATTGTGGCTTTGGCTTAATAGCCCAAGTAAATGGTCAAGCTAGTCATCGGCTTATTCGTACAGCTATTACTGGACTTGATCGCATGCAGCACCGCGGTGGTATTTCTGCCGATGGTAAAACAGGTGACGGCTGTGGTTTATTACTACAAAAACCTGACAGTTTTTTCCGTGCTATTGCGAGTGAGCATAATTGGCACTTAGGTAAAAATTACGCCGTAGGCATGGTTTTCTTAAATTCAGATCCCGTTTTAGCACAAGCTGCAAAACAGGTTTTATGTGAAGAATTAGAACAAGAAACACTTAAAATACTCGGTTGGCGTGAAGTGCCTACTGACCCTTCAATGCTAGGGCCAATTGCTACACAGCAATTACCTGGTTTTGAGCAAATTTTTGTTAGTGCGCCTGAAGGATGGCGCTCTAAAGATTTAGAGCGACGTTTATATGTAGCACGTCGCCGTGCAGAAAAGCGTTTAGCAGAGGATGAGTCGTTTTATATTGCGAGTTTATCGGGGTTAGTGACTATCTATAAAGGCCTTATGATGCCTGCAGATTTGCCTAACTTTTATTTAGACTTAGCTGATATTCGTATGACCAGCGCTATTTGTGTATTCCATCAGCGTTTTTCTACTAATACTCAGCCGCGTTGGCCTTTAGCACAACCATTTAGGTATTTAGCGCATAATGGTGAAATTAATACCATTGAAGGTAACCGCCAATGGGCTCGTGCACGTTCGTATAAGTTTTCATCGCCACTTATTCCTGATTTACAAAGTGCAGCGCCGTTTGTAAACGAAACCGGCTCTGACTCTTCAAGCTTAGATAACATGCTGGAGCTGTTTTTAGCGGGTGGCATGGATTTATTCCGTGCTATGCGTATGCTTGTGCCACCTGCATGGCAGAAAAACCGTGCTATGGATGATGACTTACGCGCATTTTACGACTTTAACTCTATGCACATGGAGCCGTGGGATGGTCCTGCGGGCATTGTTATGTCTGATGGGCGTTTTGCAGCCTGTAACCTTGACAGAAATGGCCTGCGTCCAGCGCGCTATGTTATTACTCAAGATGGCTTTATTACACTTGCCTCTGAGGTAGGGATTTGGGATTACACTGCAGATGAAGTGGTTGAAAAAGGCCGTGTAGGACCAGGTGAGCTGTTAGTAATTGATACTAAATTAGGCAAAATTTGGCACTCAGACGAAATCGACCAAGATTTAAAATCGCGTCATCCTTATAAGTCATGGCTTGAAGAAAACGTTAAACGTTTAACCCCGTTTGAAGAGCTTACCGAGCAAGATGCGGGTAATCGCTCATTTGATGACGAAACACTTGCTAAATACCAAAAAATGTTTGGTTACACTAACGAAGAGCTCGATAGTGTTATTCGTGTAATGGGTGAAAACGGCCAAGAAGCAACTGGCTCTATGGGTGATGACACGCCATTTGCAGTACTTAGCGAAGGGCATCGTTCATTGTACGATTACTTCCGCCAAAAGTTTGCACAAGTGACTAACCCGCCAATCGACCCGCTGCGTGAAAACCACGTAATGTCACTGGCAACGTGTATTGGTAGTGAGCAAAACGTATTTAATGAAACCACAGGCCACGCTAAGCGCCTACAGTTTGATACGCCAATTTTAATGTATGCTGACATGCAGCAGCTACTTAATGCCGATGACGAGCATTACAGCTACTGTAAAATTGATATTACATACACAGCAGAGGAAGGTTTAGAAAAAGCGGTTGCACGTATTTGCGACGCTGCACAAGAAAAAGCAGCAGCCGGCTGTGTAATGCTTATTTTATCTGACCGTAACTTTAGCGAAACCCAATTACCAATTCCTGCTGCTATGGCGGTAGGTGCTGTACAAAAACGTTTAGTAGATAATAACTTACGCTGTGAGTCTAATATTATTATTGAAACGGGCAGCGTACGCGATGCACACCAATTTGCCGTATTACTTGGTTTTGGTGCAACTGCAATTTACCCATACCTTGCATACGAGTCACTGGTTGCGATGAGCGACAGTAAAGTGATTGATAAATCGTACTGCGAAGTGACGCTTTCGTACCGAAAAGCCATTAATAAAGGCTTGTACAAAATCATGTCTAAAATGGGCATAAGCACAATTGCATCGTACCGTTGTTCAATGCTTTTTGAAGCGGTTGGTCTATCTGATGCTATGGTAGACATGTGTTTTAAAGGTGTGGCAAGTCGTATTAAAGGCGCCTGTTTTAGCGATTTTGATATTGATCAGCAAAAGCTACATAAACTTGCTTTTAGTAAACGTAAATTATTGAGCCATGGTGGTTTATTAAAATACGTTCACGGTGGTGAATACCACGCTTACAACCCAGATGTTATTCAAACGCTACAAAAGGCCGTACGTTCAGGTGATTATAAAGACTACGCAGCCTATGCTGATTTAGTTAATAACCGTCCTATTGCAACGCTGCGCGATATGTTAGCGCTTAAACTACCTGAAAAAGGCATTAGCATTGATGATGTTGAGCCGGCTGAATTTTTATACCAGCGCTTTGACTCTGCAGCTATGAGTATTGGTGCACTTTCGCCAGAGGCGCATGAAGCGCTTGCCATTGCAATGAACCGCTTAGGCGGGTGTTCAAATTCAGGTGAAGGCGGCGAAGATAAGCTGCGCTACAACACCGAGAAAAACTCACGTATTAAACAAGTTGCCTCGGGTCGTTTTGGTGTAACGCCGCACTACCTTCGTAATGCGGATGTAATTCAAATTAAAGTGGCGCAGGGTGCTAAACCTGGCGAAGGCGGGCAGTTACCAGGCGAAAAAGTAACGCCGTATATTGCAAAACTTCGTTATTCGGTACCCGGTGTAACATTAATTTCACCACCACCGCATCACGATATTTACTCAATTGAAGATTTAGCCCAGCTAATATTCGATTTAAAACAAGTAAACCCAGAAGCGATGATATCGGTGAAGTTAGTATCTGAGCCGGGTGTAGGCACAATTGCCACAGGTGTAGCTAAAGCGTACGCCGACTTAATTACTATCTCAGGTTACGATGGTGGTACCGGTGCAAGCCCATTAACGTCAGTTAAATACGCGGGTAGCCCATGGGAGCTTGGCCTTGCAGAAACCCAGCAAGCGCTTGTTGAAAATGGTCTTCGTCACCGTATTCGCCTGCAAACAGATGGTGGTTTAAAAACAGGTTTAGATATCATTAAAGCCGCTATTTTAGGTGCAGAGAGCTTTGGCTTTGGTACAGGCCCAATGGTGGCGCTAGGTTGTAAATACTTACGTATTTGTCATTTAAATAACTGTGCGACCGGTGTTGCAACGCAAGATGAAACACTTCGTCAAAAGCATTACCACGGCTTACCAGAAATGGCGATGAACTACTTTAAGTTTATAGCCCAAGAAGCACGTGAAATTATGGCAAGCTTAGGTATTGCTAATCTAACTGACTTAATTGGCCGTTTAGACTTATTAGAAGCGATTGAAGGTAAAACAGCGAAGCAAAAGAAAATAGATTTATCGTCTGTGATTGCTCAGCCAAATAACCCAACGGGCGAAACCTTATTTTGCAGCGCACCAAATAGCTCGCACTATTTAGGTGAACTTAACGAAACGTTACTAGGTAAAGCGCAACAAGCGATTGATACCTCATCGGGTATTTCGCTAGTAAGCCGCATATGTAATACAGACCGTTCAGTGGGCGCAATGCTGTCGGGTTACATAGCCTCTAAGCACGGCAATCAAGGTATGGCTGCAGATCCAGTATCTATTGAGCTACATGGTACAGCAGGGCAATCATTTGGTGTTTGGAATGCCGGTGGCCTTGAAATGACCCTTATTGGCGATGCAAACGACTACGTGGGTAAAGGCATGGCTGGTGGTAAGCTTGTTATACGCCCACCACTGGGATCATCGTTTGAAAGTCATAAAGCAACCATTGCTGGTAACACATGTTTGTACGGTGCTACGGGTGGTAAGTTATTTGCCGCAGGCTGTGCTGGTGAGCGTTTTGCAGTGCGTAACTCTGGCGTGCAAGCCGTTGTTGAAGGCGTAGGTGATAACGGCTGTGAATACATGACTGGCGGCGTTGTATGTGTGCTAGGTAATGTAGGCGTTAACTTTGGTGCGGGTATGACAGGTGGTTTTGCTTATATTTTAGATGAGCGAAGTGACTTTGAAAAACGCATTAATCCAGAGCTTGTAGAAGTAGTAACACTTGATGATTTAAGTTCGCACCAAGAGCATTTGCGTGGCCTAATTGCCGAGCATTTAGAGCTTACGGGTTCATGTCGAGCAGAAACCATTTTAGCTAATTTTGAACTGTACTTACCTATGTTCAAACTAGTTAAACCAAAATCAAGTGATGTAAAAAGTTTACTCGGGCACCGCGCTCGCAGTAGCGCAGAACTTCGTGTTCAAGCGCAATAAGGGGGCAGTATGAGCGAAAATGTATATCAATTTATAGACGTGCAGCGTGTTGATCCGCGCAAAAAACCAATCTCGTCGCGTAAAAAATCTTTCGTGGAAATTTACGAACCCTTTTCTGAGAATCAGGTAAATTCACAAGCTGACCGTTGTTTAGATTGTGGTAACCCTTACTGTGAATGGAAATGCCCAGTGCATAACTACATTCCGCAGTGGTTAAAATTAATTAGAACTGGCCGTATTTTAGAAGCGGCTGAGCTTTCTCACCGTACAAATAGCTTGCCTGAAGTGTGTGGGCGCGTATGTCCACAAGACAGACTGTGTGAAGGTTCATGTACGCTTGATGAAGAGTTTGGTGCAGTAACGATAGGTAATATTGAAAAATACATTACCGATACCGCATTTAAAATGGGCTGGAAACCAGACATGTCATACGTGACATGGACGGATAAAAAAGTAGCTATTATTGGTGCGGGTCCGGCTGGTTTAGGGTGCGCAGATATTTTAGTGCGTAACGGTGTAAAGCCAGTGGTTTTTGACCGTCACCCAGAAATTGGCGGATTACTTACTTTTGGTATCCCTTCTTTTAAACTAGAAAAAGAAGTAATGCAAAAGCGCCGTGAAATTTTCACAGAAATGGGTGTGGAATTTAAGCTAAACGTTGAAGTGGGTGTAGATATCACTATGGACGAAATTTTAGCTGACTACGACGCGGTATTTTTAGGTGTAGGTACGTATCAGAGTATGCGTGCTGGTCTTGAAAACGAAGACGCGCCAGGCGTACACGACGCACTGCCATTTTTAATTGGTAACACAAATCGCGTTATGGGTTACGATGAAAAAAAACAAGCGTGCATTGATATGGCCAATCAAAAGGTTGTGGTACTTGGCGGTGGTGATACCGCGATGGACTGTGTACGAACGTCTATTCGCCAAAATGCAGCCAAAGTAACCTGTGCTTATCGTCGTGATGAAGAAAATATGCCTGGCTCTAAGCGTGAAGTTAAAAACGCTAAAGAAGAAGGTGTAAACTTTACCTTTAATGTACAGCCAACGGGTATTGTACTTGATGATAATGGTCATGTTGCAGGCGTTAAAATGGTTAAAACACAACTGGGTGAGCCTGATGAAAACGGCCGTAGCCGAGCAGAAGTTGTACCAGGCTCTGAGCACGTACTTGAGGCAGACCAGGTTATTATGGCGTTTGGCTTTAAACCACACAAAATGGACTGGTTAGAAAAGTATGATGTAGAAATTAACCACTGGGGCGGCATTAACGCACCAGAGCAAGGTGAATTTACTCATCAAACAACTAATCCGAAAATATTTGCAGGTGGCGATATAGTGCGAGGCTCTGATTTAGTGGTAACGGCTATTTTTGAAGGGCGTAATGCTGCTGAAGGTATTATGGATTATTTAGAGGTTTAATTATTTGTTCTTCTGTCCCGTCCTGAAATAGGTTGACGGTTTTAATGAAAGACTTGGTGCGAAAGCGCCAGGTCTTTTTTATGCACTTGATTTGGTGTTTTCATATCCAAACTTAAGTGCGGTCGCATTTCATTGTATA
>NZ_JAQREZ010000094.1:0-7458 GCF_028598715.1 Pseudoalteromonas sp. GABNS16E | reverse complement strand
ATGGCGCTTTTTAAACAAGATACATCTAAGTCAGCTAGTATGGCGAGGAAAAAGAAAATGGCAGGGCTAGACGATGATTACCGCTCAACCCTGTTAGAGTCTGGGATTAAAATGCGCTAGCCGTGCAGAGGAAGCTTTATCACTTCAGCTAGTTGAGCATCACCTTGAAGATTACTTTCCTAAAGAGGTGTTTTCTCAGCTTGATGCGATTTTTAAAAAATCAAAAGATACATTGGTGAGATCCGAGTTATTACACTCATGGCCATCGAAAATTGCGAGTTTGCCACATGTTTTAGCTTTTAAACCATTAAACATTGATGCTGGAATTAAATCGCTAATTACCCAAGGGATTTTAGAACAAAGAAAATTGGAGATAACTTACGGTGGTTCCGATTCTGTTCATCTTATTTCACCATTAGGTATGTTGATAAGAGACACTAAATTGGTTCTTATTTGCTACTTTTATGATTATAAAGAACCGAGGCATATTCTTTTTCATCGAGTTAATAGCGCCAAGTTATTAACTGAAACATTCGATACAGACTTTGACACTTTAAAATATGCTCAAACAGGTGCTGTGGGTGTATTAGTAAATGCTGAGGTAATTGATGTAAAACTCGAAGTAAAAGGCTATGTCAAAGATCTATTCCAAGAATCAGCCATTAATGAAAGCCAAAAAGTTAGTGACGAAAATGCTTTGTCTAAATCGACTACTCAAAATGATTGGGTCAGTGTTTCTATTAAATTAGCTCATACTTTGGAGTTGGAGAATTGGCTCATGGGTTTGTCAGATCACATTATTGTAAAGGCACCAGAGCAGCTAAAAGCCAGAGTTATAAGGCGAATGATAAAATCATTGGGGCACTATGGTATTAAGACTGAATAAAGATCTTATATAAATATAGGCATCTCAACTACCTTAGCTAATTTGAATTACTTAGCTATATTTGCCGCTCGATACTTTGAAAATCCTTAACTGCAAATTTAAGCTTCTACGATTAAATATAATACGCGACTCATTTTGTCGTAGTTATGAAATAAGCTATTCATATGAAATGATTAAGGAAAGTGGAGAAAGTAATGTCTTGTTCTTGTGAAGTTAAAAATTTAGAAACAGCCTTTAAAGTAAAATATAGAAGATTGTTCTTTCTAATATTTTTAATAATTTTTGGCGGCTGGGGTTCAAATTATGCCAAAGACAAAAAAATTGAAGAGCTAGAAGCTGCAATACAAAAGTTAGATAACTCAGTTCAAACTATCAAAAGTAAAAATAGTTTCTCTTCAAAATAAGGTTGTAGTAAGTACAACAGAAGATGGTATTTACAGCTAAGAAATTATTTAAGTAATTGTATGTAGACTCCACATTATTTTTATTTAGATAGGATAGTTTACTTGTTGCTTTCAAGGAGAGATTACTTGCAACAGAGTCAACTTTGAAAACTTATCTGTTCTTTGGTTGCGGTCGCCAAAGCGGCAAGTATAAGTAAAGGTGACGAGCACCGAGTTGCGGGGAGCGGGTTTCAGCTATTTAAAGCTGCGCTTTAAGCGTCAGCAAGTTTAACGCCTATGGTAAAGTTTAAAGGCCAGGACTAAAACAATACCCCCGTGCTCCCCCCAAACTGGAGAGCGTACATGGATGTGAAAGTTGTGCTTTCATCACGTTTACGTTCATATTAATTGTTTGTTTAAAGATAAGTGAAGTTGCGGGGCGCCGTCGGGTTCCAAGGGGCGTTCGGCGCTATTCGCCCCTTGGTTGCTATCGCCAACGCGATATTACCAATCAAATTTAAAAAGCGCTGTATTTTCACAATCACCACACACTAATGAATAAGACTCTTTGCGTTTACTCACTTTGGTATTAGCACTGGTACATTGCGGGCAAGACGTTTTCATTGGTGTATTGGTATCGCACTCACCACATGTAACAAAATAGCCGTAGCGCCCTGAGCGAGCTTTAAGTGTCGTTTTATTGTTGCACTGCTTGCACTGTAAATTTATTTCATTGGTAATATTTGGTTGCTCTTGAGTTATTGGTGCAATAGCTGCTGATTCATCTTGATAAATCAGGCTTGGCTCGTTGAGGTTTGATGTTATTGCGTCAGGTTTTAACTGTGTAGAAGGGGCAATATTTTGCTCTAAAAGAAACTCACAGATCCTAACTAGGCTTTCTTCACTAAACCAAGGACGAACATTAGTTGAGAAAAAGTGTAGGGCATTTGGTGTTGAAGCAGGTAACTTCATTATGTCTAAAAGCTTATCAGCTATAAACTCAGACTTAACGAGACGCTCTTCAAGCGTTTTTGGCGTGTTATCTCGATTAATTATGGCATTACTCGATATTGCACAGATGCTATGCCATTCACGGCCACCAAAGTTTTGTTGTATTTTACCAAACATCTTTGGCAGAAGTTGAGGAGCATTGTCTCTTACTAAACTTTTTAGTAATGTCAATTGTAGCTCGACTTGTTTGATTGGTGACGGCATGCCTTGCCATTTCCCTGGGTAGCTGCGACTCCACTCTTGATGTTGGTTTATTGCAACTTCACCGGTAATACTTTTTGATTCAATAAGAATAAACCCGTAGGTGTAAACAACCAGATGGTCTATCTGTGCGATTTCGCCGTTGTGTTTAAACTTTACATCATTAAACACAAATACTTGAGAGTGGTCTTTAAATGCGCGGCGTAAGTAAAATGCTACGTCTAGCTCTTGTTTTTGACCCGCTTTGATCTTAGCGGAAGTGGAAGTTGATAGAGCTTTATCTTTTAAAATCATGCGACATCCTTTCTGTCATATATGTTTAAAGCATATCACTGAAGTACCTAATAAAAATACTGTTGAAGGATTTTTACTCGCCCTATTTCATTTAAAAGCTACGCTTTTCGCGTCAGCAAGCTTAACGCCTACATTAAAATTTAAAGACCACTGCTAAGACAACTCCCCCGTCATTTTGCCCGAAAAGACTCAATTGATGAGTAATCGATTGCATGGCGGAATTTTGTTCTCGACAAATTCCAAGTACCTAAATCCCTTTAGGCAATGCAATCAAAGCCGTGACAGGCACATGGATGTGCCTTACACGACGTTTACGTTCATATCAATTTAGGCTTTGAGGAAAGTGCAAAATGCTCGGTGCGCCGTGGGTGACGAGTGACCGAAACGAGGTTTCGCAGCGTGAGGAAGTGGAAGCATGGATGCTGACAGGAACCCAGCTTCATGGATGAATTATTTGCAGCAGAGTTGATTTAAAGACAAACCACACTTAGGTTGCCGTCGCCAAAGTGACATGTATAAATAAAGTAGACGAGCATCGAGTTGCGGAGATCGGGTTTTGCCATTAAAAGCTACGCTTTTCGCGTCAGCAAGCTTAACGCCTACGGTGGGAATAGGTAAAAGGTTTTAGGTTAAAGGCGCTAGGGCCTAGTCTGAATTTATAGCCCGTTGCTCGCGGCTTGTCACCCGAAGCTCGCTGTCTTCTCATTTACTCTCATTACCTCTCTTTGTGCAAATATGGTTTTAAGTGATTTATTCACAAAGAGGTTATGAGGCGCTGCGCTGAAACGAAAGGTCAAACGCTCTAAGTTAATGGTAAAGGGCGCTAGGGTTTGCACAAGTCCACAAACTCATACAATGAGGCAATTATATGGCGTAGACTGTAACTAATTTATTTTAGGGCAAACGCTTATGTGGATATGGCAACAACAAGATTGGCCGAATTTTACGTGGGATGAAAAACAGCTTGCGCCATTGTTGAGAGAGCTTTGTTTTAACCAAGGTGTGCTGGTTGGTCGCATGGATGGGCAAAGTACGCAGCAAAAACAGCAAGCACTTGATACTTTATTGGCTAATATTATTCATTCAAGCGCAATTGAAGGTGAAAAACTCAATGCGTTTTCGGTACGTTCGTCACTAGCTAAAAAACTCCACATTGATGAGCAGCCTTATCCAACCACAGTGCAAAGCGATAATCTTGCAGAGATCATGTTGGATGCAATTAATAACACCGATACACCGCTTGAGTTAGAACGTGTGTTGAATTGGCATCGTTTATTGTTTACAGGTGAACAAGGATTATTTACTCAAATAGCGGGCGGTCAATTACGTGGCAACGAGCCAATGCAAGTTGTATCAGGGCGATTAGATAGACCCGTATTACATTTTACTGCTCCACCAAGAGATGTTATCGAAAACGAACTCTCTGTTTTTTTTAATTAGTTTAATGCAGGTTATAATGATCGACATGCAGACCCTTTTATTCGTGCTGCTATCGCTCATTTGTGGTTTGTTACCCTACACCCGCTTGAAGATGGTAACGGGCGTATTACGCGTCTTATTACAGATTTAGCGCTTGCTCAAGAGCATAAAGAGTCGATACGGTTCTATGCGATGTCGGTGGCAATTTTAGAAGATAGAAAAGGCTATTACGAGGTCTTAGAGGCAACACAGCGTGGTGATTTGTGCATTACACAGTGGATTACCTGGTTTTTAAATACGCTCAATAAAGCAATTGAATCTACTCTGAAGAATATTGAGCAAACTGTCGCTAAAACTAATTATTGGTTTAAAAAAGATCAAACTAGATTAAATGGGCAACAAGTAAAAGTGCTTAATAAATTACTTGATGGTCAATTTGAGCAGGGTATCAGTGCAAGTCAGTATCAAAAAGTGGCTAAGGTAAGTCGCGCGACGGCGACGCGTCATTTATCAGATTTACAAACACTGGATTATATAAAGAAAACCTCAGCGGGCGGTCGCAGTACTCGTTATAAAATAGCCAAATGACTTTAAAAAGCTTAAAGCTTTTTTTGTAATTCAAAGCCCTACTATTTCAACACGATGACACACAGTGAGGCAATTAAGTATGATATTCGCCTCACTTTTTGAGGCGAATAATGGCGTGAAAGTAACCTAATTTAAAAGCGGTGCTTTTCGCGTCAGCAAGCTTAACGATTATGGTGGGAATAGGTAAAAGGTTCTAGGCGCTAGGGGCTAGTCTGAATTTATAGCCCGTCGCTCGCGGCTCGTTACCCGAAGCTCGAAACTCATTACGTCTCTATTTAAATAATATTGCAATCATATTAAATACCGCTAAACTAATCATTAGTTTATTAATGACCGATTAGGAAGTCATTTATGAGATCAGAACAAGCATTAAAGCTGGCGCGTCGCTTGGGTGATTTAATTCGTCAGCATCGTACTTTACTTTATACCCAGAGCACGTTCGCTAAGATGATTGGTGTATCTCGCTCTACGGTACAAAAGCTTGAACAAGGAGAGGTAGTAAAAAGCGATATATTGTTTGAAGCCCTTGTTGTTCTTCAATTGCAAGGCTCATTGCTGGATGAAATTAACGAGCTAGCCGCAGATGTGGGCGGTTATAATGCAAGACAGCGTAAAAGCAATAAAACTCAGGTAATTAACGATGACTTCTGAAGCTTATGTATTTATTGACGGTTTAGAAGACAGCCCCATAATTTGTGGTTTTTTTAAGTTAAATCCACAAACTGGCCGAGGTGAGTTTAATTATGGTAAAAGTTACCTTGCGCGCTCTGATGCGTTTGCGCTCGATCCGCTGCATTTACCATTACAGCCTGGCATAGTTAGTTATTCTGCCAATAAAGGTGTGTTTGGGGTGTTAAGTGATGCGGGAGCTGATTCGTGGGGGCGTAAGCTTATACTGTCGTTACATAATACCAAGCCAAAGAATGAGCTAGAATTTTTACTCGCAGGGTCTGGGTATGGTGTTGGCGCCTTGCTATTTAGTTTGTCGCGCAGCGCATCAAAACATAAAGCGAATAAAAATACATTAGCCGATTTAGCCTTGTTAGATCAAGCAAAGGACGATTTGCTTGCCAATAAAGCGATTTCACAGGAAGCAAAAAAAGCCTTTGAATTTGGCCAAAGCATGGGGGGAGCAAGACCTAAAACCTCTGTGAAAATTGATGATAAGCTTTATTTAGCAAAGTTTAATCGTCAAGACGATTTGTTTAATTTAGCTAGGGCTGAACATGGCGCTATGTGTATGGCTAATGAATTGGGGATTCGTACTGCAAATACCCGTATTCATGAAACAGAAAATGGCGATGTTCTGTTAGTTGAACGTTTTGATGTAAGCGATGACTTACCAACTCATCACTTTTTAAGCGCCAATAGCTTATTACAAAAACCAAAAGTCGCGATAAGCGACTTAGCAACATACTATAGCTACGGTGAACTGGCAGAATTTATTCGCCACCACACTGGTGAGTTCGCTGATGATGCTACAGAGCTCTACAAGCGAATGGTATTTAACGTGTTTATTGGTAATACCGATGATCACAGCCGAAATCATGCATTTTTGTATCACTTTGCTGGGCAAACGTGGCGTATGAGCCCCGCTTATGATATCACCCCTATTAATAACTCAAAACAGCACGGCATAGGGCTTGGTGATGATGGCCGATATGCTAGTATCGATAATTTATTGTCGCAAGCCAAACGCTTTGGCCTCAACATGGCTCAAGCAACAAAAATAATTGCAGAGGTTGAAAGCTATACTCGCCAGTGGCCAACGCACTTTAAACGTTTTGCTAATATCAGTGATATTGACATAAAGCGCTTAGAAAGCGTGCTCCCTCATATAAGTTAAAGATTATTTAAGCATTCATTAGATAGTTAATGACTGATTAAGTGGTCATTTATTGGTTGGCGCTTTTATGAACCATAAAGAAGAAATGAGAAGGCAGCGGGCTTTTGCTAAAACCTAGCTCGTAGCTCTAAACCAGCGCCAGATTTGTCGGCCTGGGCTTTATTTGTGGGCTGATAAACGCCATTATCTAACGCATAAAAGTAAGCTTGATAGCGGCCGGTTTGCTTAAACTTAAGTAATTGCTGATTAAAATTTCAAGCCGCTGTTTACTGTGTTCGTTATTTTTGGGAAGCATCATAAAGCTTTGAGATGATGGTTAATCGAGCTAGATAAGTTAGGTAACTTACTGGCCAAGGTAAAACGTAAAGTTAACTTTAATATACATAATGGTAATACCAACAACAAACTTAAAGGCTAATGCCAAGACAATTCCCCCGTCATTTTGCCCGAAAGGACTTAATTGATGAGTAATTGATTGCATGGCGGAGTTTTGTTCCCGACAAATTCCAAGTCCCTAAATCCCTTTAGGCAATGCAATTAAAGCCGTGACCTCGCCATGGACGGCGAATAAACGGCGGTTACGTCCATATCTATTTCGGCTTTGAGGGAAATGCAAAATGCTCGGGGCGATTCAAGGGGCGTACGGCGGTATTCGCCCCTTGGTTGCCATCGCCAACGCGATATAAGGAACTAAAAATACAGAGCGCGAGCAAGCTTCGCGCCTTGTATCTCTCGTTGATAAATGATTAGCTATCATTTATCACATCGAAGTCAGTGAGCTTGCCTTTGCGCCTAGTATTTAATACTGCTCCGTAGATAAAGCCCTGACT
>NZ_JAQREZ010000093.1:0-7988 GCF_028598715.1 Pseudoalteromonas sp. GABNS16E | reverse complement strand
GAAGTATCGCTTCAAGAAAGGTACTTGTTTGATCAATTTGATAAGGCGTTTTATTGATAATGTTTAGTTTGCCCGTGGTATTTGAATTACTGACTAAAATCCAAGATAAGTGGCTGCCACTGCAATGTCCGCAGTGATGACAATCTTTTTCATTATGCTGCTCATCACCTACATTATCATTTGAGACATTTCGATCATCTGCATGATCATGTTGAATTTGAAGGTGCTCTATATCTATTTGGTGATTCTCAGGTGTTGCGGATACAACAGCAGTTAACGATTGCAAAACAATCGAAACGACTAATAGTATTTTTAACGCAACATTGAATTTCAAAATAAACACCTACTTAAATATGAAAAATTATAATATCAAAAAAAGGTTTTCTAAACTAGCCATGCGCATGTTTTTCATGCTCGTCACGGCAAGTTTCTTGAGGAAACTCAAACTCAATGGTTGTATGAGATAAATTATAAGAAGAAAGTTCCTTAGCCACTTGTTGTTTTAGCCTAATTAATTTATCAACCTCAAAGTTATGGGCTAACTCTAGGTGAGCAGTTAATACGTGACTTTCCCCGTCTAATGACCAAAAGTGCATATGATGAATCCCATTAATTTCAGGTATAGCCTTTATCGCTTTTTCAATATTATTCTGCACTTCTTCATCAGGTGTAGCTTGAAGAAATAGTGCCAATGTTGTTTTCAGGTTTTTCAAAACGTTAAACAATATAAACAGTGTAAAGCCTATAGAAAGCAAAGGATCTAATATTGGTAGATCTACAAAAAGCAGCACGATAGAAACAATTAGGACTGCAACCCAGCCAAGTACGTCTTCAAGCAAATGCCACGTAAGTACTTTTTCGTTCAGCGTTTTACCCGCTTTTAGTTTAAATACTGCATACCCATTAACAGCAACCCCAAGTAATGCAAGACCCAACATTCCTTCAGCCATTGGCATTTCAGGATTAGATAATCTTGGTATTGCTTCAAATAACACCCAGACAGAACCAATAACTAATACAATACTGTTAATTAATGCGCCAAACAGGGTAAGACGACGATAGCCATAGCTAAATCTATCGGATGCTTCTTTATCCGAGAAACGACTCAGTATCCAAGCGAATCCTATAGATAAACTGTCACCCAGGTCATGTACAGCATCAGCCATAATAGCGGTACTGTTGGTTAGCCAACCACCAATAAATTCGATAATAGTAAATGAAACATTAAGGAAAAATGTCCAACCTATACGGTCGTCTTTTCCATGCGAATGGCTATGGCTATGATTGTGCATTTTCCACCTCAAGAACTTTTAAATTTCTTACATTGACTACGTTAAAATTGATAAAGTGACGGATCACTCGTTGATACATCCAACGTTTGATTCCTGATAAGTTAGTTCCTTTTTCGAGATAAAACTCATCAGGGGAATTATAAACACCAAAATCATCATGAATACCTTCTTTTTGTATATAGGTATCTTGACCACGCCAATCTGTATCTGGCGAAGAGAAACACTTTGTTGCAACACCATAACCACAAAATTCGTTTTTTATTTGACTAAATTTGTGCTGTAGTGAACTTAAATATTGTTCATCTAATATAAAGCCTTCTAAGTTTATCCAACGATCCTTGAAATAAACTTCAATCCAACTATGAATGATATATTTAGGTGCTAACCAAAATACATAAGTTGGAATAGCTCCTTTTTGTAATCGCTGCTCAATAGTAAAGCCGTGAAAACGACATTGAATACCTAATCCTCGTAACAAAGCCATCAGCAAGTTACCCTTGGTATTGCATTGTCCGTAACCATCGGCTAAAACACTGCTTGCTGAAATATCATCACTCTCATTGTAACCAAATAATATTTCATCTTTAACAAATTGGTAGGCTGCACCAATTTTGTTGAAGTCATCGAGTTCTTGCCAATTACGCTCAGAAATTAATGATTGAATTGTAGAGTGTTCAAAATTTACTATCTTGGTTTTTTCTAGATATTTGCTATTCATTGATGTTTCCTTACTTTGAACAACCAAAGGTTGATTGTTTATCTTCATTTGGTGTTTAACGTGTTTTCTCAGCAACAGCTAATTCTTGTTTAGCATCGCTTAGTATTCGGTAAGCGCCTCGAAGAATTAACATTGAAATGATGCTACCAATGACGATATCAGGCCAACGCTGTTTCAGCACCATAACGAGTATGCCTGCGATAACGACACCAAGATTTGCAATTACATCATTCGCTGAAAATATCCAGCTAGCTCTCATATGTACTTCATCGTTGTTGTGCTTTCGAATAAGGATGAGACAAATCACATTTGCAACTAAAGCAACCATGCCTACGCCAATCATAAACCAAGAGTGAGGCTCACTTTCACCATACAGCCTTCTAGCAATATCCATTAGAATTAGCACGCCTAACCCCAGTTGGAAATAGCCACTCACTAAAGCAGCATTAGCCTTATGTTGGATTGACTTTCCCACCGCGTATAGTGCAATTGCATAGACGATTGCATCCGCTAGCATGTCTAACGAATCTGCAATTAAAGCCGTTGATTCTGATAACCAACCAAAGCCAATTTCAAAAACAAACATCGAGGCATTGATAGCCAGAAGCCAATAAAGCACCGTTTTTTGCTGGTTATCTTTTAGCTCAACTTCACACCCACAATCGCTCATTTTCATCTCCGATTAACTTGTATGCTCTAACTATAAATCCTATAGTGACTATAGGGTCAAGTTTATTTGGAAATTTTATGAAAATTGGTGAGTTATCGAAAACATCGGGGTATTCAGTACAAACCATCCGATATTATGAAAAGGAGGGCTTGCTGTCAGATCCTGATCGCACTGAAGGGAATTTCAGGTTGTATTCTAATAAGGCATTTAAAGAGCTAGAGTTCGTAAAGCATTGTCGAAGTTTAGATATTCCGCTTAATGATATTAAGCGACTCATTGAATTAAAAAACAAGCCAGAGGAGAGTTGCTCTAGTGTAAATGCATTAATTGATCGGCAACTAACTTTAGTTAATCAACGAATGAAGGAATTGAATGCACTCAAAAAAGAGTTAAAACTAATGGCAAGCTCTTGCGGGTCTGACGGTACAATTGAAGTCTGTGGCATTATCAAGTCATTAGATAGTTGAACTAAATATAACTTTAGATTAGTAGTATTCACAAAGGCAATAATGAAAACCATTGGCAAATTAGCACAATCATTAAATTTAAATGTAGAAACCATTCGTTTTTATGAACGAGAAGGACTGATTACACAACCTGAAAAACCAATATCTGGTTATAGACAATATGACGAATCAATAGCAGGACAACTTAGGTTTATCACAAAAGCCAAAGCGCTCGGCTTTACGTTAAGAGAAATAAAATCGCTAATGTCTATGGACAGCAACTGCGCTCAAGTTGAGCTATTAAACCGACAAAAGTTAGCAATCATTCGAGACAAAATTAATGACCTTCAACGTTTAGAGAAAGTAATTGTGGGTATGACAAATACCTGTATGCAAAACGAAGATCCAACACATTGCCCCATAATTGACTCATTAAAATGATTGACTCCGTACTTGTATACGGAGTTTAGAATGATGGTAATATCAACCAATAGACTTTCAAATGATAAATAAAATATTAGACAGAGTAGGCTCTAGTGGCGTTTGGCTAGCGGCACGGCCTGCCTCCCTGCATTAAGGTCACTTGCATCGGCATTAGGACTAGGCTTCTTCTCTCACTTCGAAGGAATAGCTGTAAATACGCTTTTACCTATTTTTGCATCTTTGGAACTATTGGTAAACTTATACAACTGGCACAAAAATAAAAACCATACCAGAGCTGTCTTCAGCATTCTAGGGCCTGTAGCAGTGCTATTAACGCTTTATCCTCTTTGGCTATATGATTGGAGCACATACCTATTTTACTTTGGTATTTGCTTAATGGTCGTTATGTCGGTTTTGGATATCGTAAAACCAGTAAGGGAGCAAACATGCAACGTATGGCTAATTGCCGTCGTTGAAACGATTAACGGTCAATGTCTGCTTTTCGCTCTTTGCCGAAGTTTGGCTAAGTGCCATAAGCGGATATTAATAAAGCGCCTTACCTTGATTTGTTAAGTTGTTTTGCTTTCTTTTTATCCCTAATCCATAAAACTGAGCCATTTGTTTTTTTCATCTCAAACAAATCTATAGCTTGAAATAAATCACTCAACTTCTTAAAGCCATAATTACGCTGGTCAAAGGATGCGTGATTTGAAATATGTGTACCGATTGGTCCTAACATGGCCCAGCCATCGTCTTCTTCGACAGCCTCAATTGCTTGCCTAAGCAAATTAATTAACTTGGTGTCACTTTTTATGTTCTTTTTTTGTTTTTGTATAGGAGGGTCTTTTTCGCTATCTTCGTCAAGATAGAGGAATAGTGAACAACTATTAACGAAAGCTAGTGGTGCTTTACGTTCACCAAAACCAATCACAAATTTACCATCAGCCAAAGAACGAGTTACCAAGGGAGTAAAATCACAATCGGACGACACCAGGCAAATAACATCAATGTCTTTAGTATACAGCACATCCATAACATCAATTACTAATGCCATATCAGTGGCATTCTTGCCTTTGGTAAGATCGAACTGTTGCATCGGCTGTATTGCAAATTCATGAAGCACGTCTTCCCACGGTTTCAGGTTTTGATTTTTCCAATTTCCATATGCTTTACGAATGTTGACTACACCATATCGCGCCAACTCGGATAGCACTTTATCTATCTTTTGAGCAGGTGCGTTATCTGCATCAATAAATACCGCAATTTTCTCTTTATCTCTCACAAAAGCTTCCTTGAAACTTAAAATCTTATTGACCACTACAGTAAACAGTTTCTCGACTTTTTCTAGTAAATACTTAGGCTATTATTTTCCATATTCCAGCCAAATAACAGTATTGTAGTGGCTTGGTTAATTTGGGACCCAAATTAGAGGCGTCTCCTTGTTGGTCATCTGCTGCTAGTTGCAACCATTTGAACTAATTAAATTGTTTATAAATGTTTTTTCTATAAGGTTTTCTTGGAGCCCATATTTAATTTTTATGTGTCTCCATTTTTTTACGTACTTACAATGAAAGTGCTTATCAAGTATATTTACTCATGTTTTTTAAAATATAAATTTTATGTTTTAGATCACTAAATGCTTAGTAATGATAGGTTACTTTGTAGTGGGGTAGGCTACTTTTTTAAGCTCTAAAACAGCTAAATGGTCAGTAACTTTATACGATTAATATAAGGTTTAATTTTTTCGAGGGGCACTATGAATTTAAAAAATACAACAACTCATTACAATACACTCTCCATTGCTTTGCATTGGCTTATGTTCATATTGATAGTCGCTGTTTACGCAAGCATTGAACTGCGCGAATTATTCGACAAAGGAACAGCAACCCGAGATGCCTTTAAAATGTGGCATTTTATGCTTGGTTTATCGGTTTTAGCCTTAGTAAGCGTTAGGCTAATTGCTCGCATAGTAGGTGGTTCGGCTCCTGATATAAAACCACAGCCAGCTAAATGGCAAAATAACCTGGCCAAACTAGTGCATGTTATTTTGTATGGGTTCATGTTTGCTATGCCTATTGCTGGATGGTTAATTTTGAGCATGGCGGGCAAACCAATTCCGTTTTTTGGTCTAGAGCTGCCGCCATTGGCCAGTAAAGATTTAGACTTAGCTAAAACCATAAAAGAGCTGCATGAAACCGCTGGGGAAGTTGGCTATTACTTGATTGGACTACATGCAGCCGCCGCCTTATTCCACCACTATGTTTTATCTGATAATACGGTTGCACGAATGCGTTTGCCTAAAAAATAACAGCTAATTAAGTGGTTAACCCGTTGTTTTCGCACATATTCAAGGATATGTGCGACGCGCGTATAGTGTTCTATTTAGATCTGCTTAAAGATAATAGAAAACTTAGTGATAGTAATATCTTAGCTAATTTGTTAAAACTGTGTAAAGTATACATATGAGTGTGGTCGGAGCAGAAAGATCCGCCCTTCGCGCACTATAAAATTATCCGTATAAAGGGTTTTCAACAATTGATGAGGCGCGTAGTTGGGTGTTGAAATTTAGCCACTGGTATAATTTTAACCACAAACATAGTGGCATCAAATACGTCAGCCCACATCAAAGGCATTCAGGATTAGCGGGTGACATATTGGCTAATAGAAAAGAAGTTTATCAAGGTGCTAAAGATGCTCACCCTGAGCGCTGGAGCGGTAATATCCGTAATTGGAATTTACCAAAAGAAGTGTACTTAAACCCTGAACAAAATAGTGTCAAGGCTGAGAGTGCATAACGTAGTGATCGCGACAACTAGTTTGACAAACACCGCTACTGTCCTTAGTGTACTGTTCTCTCGGTTATATACTCTCAGAAATCAAATCATGCATGGTGGGGCCACTTTTAATAGCTCAGCCAATCGTCAACAATTGAGATATTGTACAAATATACTGGATCTACTAGTACCAACGATCATTGAGATTATGATGAATAACCCTAATGACCTTTGGGGTGAACCGGTATATCCATATGTTGGGAAATAGATATATCAAACCCACTAGTAATTGCATAAATATTCACAATAACTGTATAAGTCATAATAAAGTAAGCATCACGATTGACATCCTAAACACCTTTATTCAAATGTGCATGCTTCCTAGTTTAACATTAGGTAATGTAGGGCAAATATTAGTGAATATTTATCGGCTCAAAATCTAGCTGTCACGGAAAGGGGCAAAGGTGAGTTATATTGATAAATCGTCGATGGACATAAATGAGTTAGAGCCGAAGGACGGCTCTGTGCCATTTGCAGACATTAGCAACGCCTGAGCTCAGGTGCATTTGAGACAACGCCTGCTTTTGCGTTAGCAAAAAAGTGGGTGGCGGATCAAATGTCATCTGCAGAGACTTTTTAGGCAGCGTTCACCGTATTCTAGAAACGAGCGTTTACGAGGCACGTGCCGAACTGGCCTTTATGACTTTTGTAAACAACAAAAAAATATTTGGATCAAACTTCGTGTCCACTTCATGCTTCAAGATATTCATAGTTTCAAGGTGCGATTTAGCCATGCGGTATGGCCTGCTAGTCGTCAGTGCATCATACGCATCAATGATCGAAAGTATTCGACTACTCAGGGGAATATCGGCACCAGCCAGTCCGTCCGGGTATCCACTTCCATCAAATGCTTCATGATGATGTCTGACAATAGACGCGACCTCGTCTCTGTTTGTCAGGAATGTCTCACTAATTATTCTCTCACCGATAACCGAGTGAGCCTTTATCTCTTCCCTTTCATCAGGTGTGAGCTTTCCAGGCTTCGAGAGAACAGTATCACGAACTCCAATCTTACCCACGTCGTGTAATTGACTGGCAATACGCAAGTCATCTAATGAGGGGGCACTCAAATCGGCCGCACGCCCCACTTCCAACGCAAGCGCACAGACGCGGTCACAATGGCCTCTAGTATACGCATCGCGCGCGCACAATGCCGTAATGAGTGATGGGTAAGCATTTTCTTGATCTGGTGCGAGGGCAAAAGCCATTGAATATCTCTCCTTGTTCAGCAACGCCTAACAATTTAATAGTGCGCTCATCACGCATATTTTTGCTGACGTCAAGCTCATCTATCCACATTCCAACAAATAACCGAGGGTATTTCAAGATTTTAAATAAATTTAAATGTAGGATATACGCGTTGCTCGTTTGCTTGACTATATGAATAAACGACACAACTTTATCTATTAATTAGCCCTAAATTTAGCCATCCTCAATGACCGGTTATCGCTCTTTTAAGGCATTCGCCTCAACACGTTTTGGGGCGTGCGACGTGAAGTCGTATGAAGCGCTGTTCACCGCTTAATGAGTGAACCATCTGTATCACCAGATGATCCTAGGAGCCTGAATAAAGTAGCGGCTCTGACAATGTAACGAAGGTTGGTA
>NZ_JAQREZ010000092.1:0-8175 GCF_028598715.1 Pseudoalteromonas sp. GABNS16E | reverse complement strand
CGCGCGGAGAAAATTGCGATACTGAGAAAAAATCGATCGCAACCATCTTAAATGGTTTCAAACTAAGAACATACCCAAGACAATTTATTAAAAATTAGTTTTCACACAGTCTGGGCACGTGCCAGACCCTAAAATCGAATCTGGCATATATGCAAATTTAAGCATCAACTTATTGTTGGAGTTTTACTTTAGCGATAGACTGCCGGAAGTTTAAATATTTCACCTGTTACTCATCACCTTAAAAGGCCAATGAGTTAGGCTTAAATTAATGGCCAATACCCGTCCTTCTTGGACTGGATTTGATTAAGATTGATTTCTAATATCATTATGCGTACTTTTAAGAAATATTTTATTATTTAATAACATGCTAAGGTTCATGTGAACTACTCGCAACTAAAGCAGCGAGCTTCCAAGATAACAGCCTAAGTCGCTAACTCTTCTTTTTTGACGCTTCGTTGGACACCGCTAGTCGAGATTTTGGCTCGGCTAGTCTTACGATTGCCTCCACGTCCACTATCTGACTTGGTTCGTAGAACTCCACCGTCAGACAACACCATTCCAGTTTATAATATTAGGTTAATTGCCCGTTTCTTAATGACCTGTGATGCGTTGTTATCTGCATTGTCAGTGTTTCCACAGTTACCGCACAAAAATAGTTCTTGTGATCCTCGGTTGTCGGAGTGAGTGTGATCGCACTTGGCGCACTCCTGACAGGTGTAGGCTGGATTTACTTTTAATACGGCTCTCCCTGCTTGATAAGCTCAAAGGAAAATCGTCATACATGCTAAAGCGCGAGTATTGGGGGCGGATAAAGACAATGCTTTGGGGTAATCACTTTTGGTCGCCTAGCTATTGTGTCATGTGGTGGTACGAGTTTGGATGTGGTTAAGCAGTACATCGAAAACCAAAGCACACCACCAAGTGAAAGAGCTATTAAAACATCACGGCTTTAAGTCACAAAAAAGACTAGTTACCTTTTGCGCAATATCGCCCTTAAAAGTAAGCGCGTAATTAGCCCCACATACCAATGTTAATGGCACCTATGCATAATTTACTCAGCATATTAACCTGAGGTAATTATGAATAAGCAGCAAAAAATAAAACACTGGCAAGGCATTTTTGAGCAGCAAAAATCGAGTGGTTTAGCCACCATTCAATTTTGTCGTGATAACAACATTAACGCATCGACTTTCTATGTTTGGCGTAAACGGTAAGGGTTAAAAAGCAACAGGTGATCCCGTTTGTTATTCATGAACAAGCCTTTACGCAACCTTCAATCATTAAACTCACCACACCAAACGACTATCAAATAGACTTCGAGTCGACATTAGCTAACCAAACGCTAGCCAAATTATTGAGCGTACTGTGACACCTTGCACACACCAAGTTTACTTGGTCACGGGGTTCACCGACATGCGCAAATCAATCAATGGCCTAAGTATTATTGTCAGCGATACCCTATCTCTCGATCCTTTAAGCCAAGCGTGGTTCGTTTTTTGTAATAAACAACGCGATAAATTAAAGACTTTATTTTGGGATACCACCGGTTTTTGGCTCTATTATCGTCGTTTAGAACAAGGACGATTTCAGTGGTTGCTATCAGGGTTACCGGTCAGTAATCAAACACGGCACCCGACTTTATCGGGGTTATCGGTGATGTAAATTAATCAGATCGTTTTTTTACTTGAACGATCTTTCCCATGTGTCATGCTATTAAAATGCCAGACACTATTCTCATCACCGAACTACAAAATCAGCTTGCACTTATGCAGGCTAAGCTTGATGCTTTACAAGAAGATAAGGTTGAAATGCAATCGCGGATTGACCACTTGCTTGCTGAGCTTAAGTTAAGTAAATCCCAAAAATACGGTAAAAAAAAGTGAAAAAGCCCCACGGGGCACCTTCAATGAAGCGGAGCATCATAAAACGACTGAGCCGCCTAAACACCATAAGAAAGGCAAACAAACGCTGGCTGAGCACTTTGAACGAGAAGAGGTTGAGCACACCTTAACCGAGTTAACGTGTCAGTGTTGCGGTGAGCAACTACATCAATGTGGTAGTGAAGACAGCGAACAAGTTAAAATTATTCCGGCGAAAGTCAGCGTCATTAAGCACAAACAATTTAAATATGCTTGCAGACATTGCGAGCATGAACAATTGACCAGTAAAATCATCACCGCGCCTAAACCTAAACAACCGATACCGGGGAGTATTGCCAGTCCCGAGGCATTAGCAGCGGTTGTGACAGGCAAATACTGCGATGCCTTACCGCTTTATCGTTTCGTTGAAATACTGGGCCGTGGCGGCCTTGAACTATCGCGCGGAACATTAGCTAATTGGTGTATTAAAGCGGGCCTGCTAATCAACCCCTTAGTAGCAGCCATGCAACGTCACTTGCTTAATGAGCACAGTTTATGTGCCGATGAAACCCGTACACAAGTCTTAGATGAAGGTGACAATCCTAGCAGCAATTCCTACATGTGGGTTTATCGCAGCAATGAGGTTAGCCATGAGCCTGTCGTGATTTACGATTACCAAGCAGGTCGAAGTCGCGCTTGCGCAAAAGAATTTCTTGCCGGTTATCAAGGCTATTTACAGTGCGACGGTTACCGTGTTTATGACGGTATTGAAGGCATTACCCCTGTTGGTTGTTGGGCACACGCTAGACGCAAATATAACGATGCCTTAAAAGCAGAGTCGAAAAACAAAGGTCGAGCGCATAAAGCCATCAGCTTTATCAGCCAATTATATAAACTGGAAACCCAGGCTAAAAACAAACAGTTATCCCCTCAAGCGCGGTATCAGTTACGACAAGAAAAAGCCTTACCCATATTAATGCACTTTAAAGCGTGGCTTGATGAAGCCGAAGGTAAAGTAACGGCGGGGAGTTATATTGGCAAAGCGATAAAATACACGCTTAATCAATGGCCGAAATTAATGCGTATAGTGAAGATGGCGAACTAGGGATTGATAATAATATTACTGAGCGAGATATTCGGCCGTTTACCACTGGTAGGAAAAACTGGCTATTCTCAAAGTCAATTAATGGTGCCCAAGCAAGCGCCACACTCTATAGTATTGTGATGACGTGTCGTGCCAATGACATCAATCCTTATTACTACTTTGTGCATTTATTTAAAACGTTGCCGAATCGAGATGAGGGTGATGATGATTTTACCGACCTAATGCCGTGGAATGTGCAGCTAGACTTCGATTATAGCTAAGCGCACTGCTTAAATGCGCGCTTACAGTTAAACTTGACCTATTTCCCATAGAGCGTGGCTGCATGGCCAAAATACGGGCAGTAACTTGACCTATTTCCCATAGTGCCGAGCTGTATCGCCCAAATACGGGCAGTAACTTGACCTATTTCCCATAGTGCCGAGCTGTATCGCCCAAATACGGGCAGTAAACTTGACCTATTTCCCATAGAGCCGAGCTGTATCGCTTAAATACGAGCAGTAAACTTGACCTATTTCCCATAGAGCGTGGCTGCATGGCCAAAATACGGGCAGTAACTTGACCTATTTTCCATAGTGGTAGCTTGAGGCCACCCATATACATGAGTACCTTGGGGGTTGTGTGCAACAGCAAAGATACACAATTCTGGTGTCACACCATAATTGTGTAACCAATATTTCATATCAAAAATAAAATCATACTGATTAAGCACAATGGTTATTAGTCTTAACTACATGTTTATTATGCCGCTCTAGGTTAGTAGCCTGATTTTCTATCTATGGCATTATGGTCGGCATAAATAGTTAAAGGGTTAAACCAATGTCAGCAGCAAAACAATTAAATTATGGTCTTGATGAGATTCAAGAAGCTATCTCTAATGAAGAACTTGCACCTAAGTTAAGTAATTGGGTAGAAAAAGCCATAGAAGCTTTCGATGCTAATGGCGAGCCTAACTATGTTGATTCTCAAGGCGAGTTAATTGAAGGCATTTACATTAATATGCCTAATGATTTGTACCATAGCCTCCCTGCTTTAAGCTCATCTCAACTTAAAGAATTCAAGGAATCACCGCCTCATTACTACCGTAGATATTTATCAGGTATTGAAGTTAAGCGCACGCTTCAAACTCAACGCACATTAGATGCAGGTACACTTGGCCATGAGCTAATTCTTGAGCCAGAAGACTTTTACAATAAATACTTTAGAGAATTACTACCTATTGATGAGCCCGATGCATTGCATACTGAGGCGCAAATTAAAGCTGAGCTGGAAAAGCATAATCTAAAAACAACAGGAACTAAGGCTGTTAAAGCTGAGCGATTGGTTAAACACGATCCAAATGCGAAAGTTTTTGAACATTTATTACGACTTAATCGCGAAAAAGAGGGCGCACAAAGCACCGCAATAATAGAGGGCGAAGAAAAAACATTGTATGGCGGTAAGCTGGGTGTTGATGGCCAAGTGTGGGATAGCGCTATACGTATAGTTAAATCTTTAAAAAATGAACCACAAGCTGATGCGTACATTAATTATGGCTTACCAGAAGTTGCCATTATTTCACGCTGCCCACGTTCAGGTTTACTTTTGAAGGTTAAATTCGATTGGCTTAGGTTTGATGATGAAGCCGCTGATGTAAAAACTACTCGCTCTGCTAATCCAGATGATTTTTCAAGACAAATGCGCTCGTTGAAATACGACCTACAGCAAGCTTTTTATACTTATGTAGCAAGTTTGGTGGGTATTCATATTCGTCGCTTTTTGTTTGTTACTGTCGAATATGCGTCAGCAGATTATTGCCAACTATTTAAAATTAAAGATACTCGCCTTGCTAAAGCGTTTGAAGAAATGCATCAAGCCAAAGATGAATTTGTAGAATGTAAGCGCACGGGGAAATGGTTAAGCCGCTACAGTGGCTCAGTTATAGAATTAGATTAAAAAATTTACAATGTAGTTTTTGGGTAGCTGTAATTTTATAAGTTACGGCAAATTCACACTACAGCATGAAAGCGGCACGATACTCATCCGAACTTTTCAGCCTTAAACAAAGCGTTATTAATTTCCACCTTATTGATATGCCCAATAAGGTCGCTAAGAGGCAAAGTAATGCAAAAAACGCATCTTCACATCCAAAGAGCTAATCCCGTTACAATGCAATAATTTGTTCAGCCAGAGCATACACCCGGTAATTAAAAGCTTTAAATATTAGAGCACCCCAAAATGGTACCTCTAAGGTTCTTTAATAGTTATTAGTTAAGGGAGGTAAACCAAAAACACACTCTACAACATTAAAGCGGCACGAAAGCGGCACAAAATGGCACTGCTCAATTGCGGATAGTGAGCATGTTGCAGGTGTGGCCTAAAAGCGGCACGAAAACGGCACAATATGGCACTGCATAATTTCGGATAGTGCGCATGTTGCAGGTGCGGCCTAAAAGCGGCACGAAAACGGCACAATATGGCACTGCATAATTTCGGATAGTGCGCATGTTGCAGCTGCGGCTTAAAAGCGGCACAAAAGCGGCACAATATGGTACTGCTCAATTGCGGATAGTGAGCATGTTGCAGGTGCGGCTTAAAAGCGGCACAAAAGCGGCACAATATGGCACTGCTCAATTGCGGATAGTGAGCATGTTGCAGGTGTGGCCTAAAAGCGGCACAAAAGGGGCACAATATGGCATTGCTCAATTTCGGATGGTGAGCAAGTGGGTGGTATGGCATAAAATAAGCTTAATTCTGGCCACATGACCCTTATTAATCAAACTGAGCAGCTTAGTGCTGCTTTAATTGATGAACTGCGATACTCATTTAGTCTTTAACTCTTATTAAACACTCCTACGCTTTAACAACGTGTTCATCACTTCTTCTTGATTAATATGCACAGTAAATTGATTAAGATGCACTCCAATACGAATCTTTACACTTAGTGCAGCTAAGCCTAATACACTTCAACCTATCAAATTAATATAAAGGGGCATTATCCTTAACTGCCCTCAATTAATAGGGTGAGAATTTTTTTCCGCCCATTCTTCGGGCATTATCGCTTAAATAAAAATATAAGAGTTATGAAAACTGCCCACAATTAATAGTGAACTATCTCTTAAACTGCCCGCATGAGGGCACATTTGCTTAATTTGGAAAAGATAAGCCAATTTTCATGCCTATTAGAATTTAAAATTAGTAAAACAGGAAATGAATAAAAATAAAAAACTGCCCTCAATTAATAGGGTGAGATTTTTTTTCCGCCCATTCGTCGGGCACTTTCTTTAAATTAAAAAAAATAAATCATTAAAACTGCCCTCAATTAATTAGCGCGACATACAAACTGCCCACTGAGGGCAGTTTATGAGAATCTACTACATTACCAATGATGACTAAGGAATACATAAAAGTAAAAAATAAAATAATACCCTAATTAATTGAGGGCAGTTTCGACCAAACCGCCCTTTTAGGGGCACTTTCGCAAAACTGCCCTCAATTAGATTTTAGGGCAGTTACACAAAAACAAACCCCCACCGGTAGGTGCCCGAAATTTACAGCATGCATTTACACCCTCTCTATTTTTTTTCTCTTTTGGATATTTAGGTAAAAATAGCTCTATGGAAAAAGAAAAGGTTTAAAAATGAAAGCAGAAGCATTAGAGGTTCAGAAGTATTTAACCGACAAGAAGGACGACCTAGCTTTACAGCTTGATTCGTTAGTAGATGGTTATTGGATTGCTTGGCGTGACAGGAATAGAAAAATCATAGCCCAAAGCGCTAACTCTGACTTAAACGCTAAAGTTGGCAAGGTTGCACCGAGCATTCGCATATACAAAACAAAAAACCATAACCGAATAACGCTCAGATGGAGAGTTTACGACAATAGCTGGGCTAGGCTCAATGTTGCCAAAAGCAATAAGCAGACACTCCGCTATGCAAATGAACTAAAGCGCAATAAGGATGGCACTACAAGTCGATTCCAATTAGTAAAAAACGCAGAAAGTTGGGAGGTTGAATTTATAGATAAATTCCTAAGTGAAGCTGAACCCATAATCACGCTAATTAATATTATTCATCAAAGCATAAAATTACTAAATAACTCAAAAGCACTAGAAGCAAAGGAGCTAGAACATGGCGAAGAAAACAAGTGATTCAAGATCAACTAAACCATTGCAGAATGAACCAGCACAACATAAGTCGGTTACGAAACATGCAGGTAAAATGAAAACCATCTCGACGAAAATCAATTATGAAACTGACCATACTCATTCATATTTGAAGCTCAACGAACATAAAATTTTAAATGCATTTGAGCGATTGGCTGCAATTTTACGCATGGCAAAAACCTCAAACGCTGCGTACACGAGAATATCCCAATGGCATTCAGACGTTAACTTGGCCGTTGCTCAAGTTCAATTAGATACACTTCATGAACAAAGAGTAGAGAAAGAGAAAAACTTCCCAGTCACAGGCGAGTTCTTAATTAACACACCGGATAGCTACTTTATGGAGTTTGAAGTATCACATCCGGTAGGCCTAACTATTACTCAGTTAATTGTTGCCATTGATAAGGAGGTAAACGCAATTGAGAAATTATTCATGTTTGGGTTCTTAGACGACCTTGAGTATGAGCATGCGTGCAAGCAAGCAGCTGCGATTGTGACTGGTGTTACAGACAGAATAATGAAAGTGACCTCGCCGGGCAAACGCGAAGGTGGACAATTTCAGCCACGTTACTATTTAGAGTTTTTACGTGATCCACACTTCAACATGCTTTCATTGTGTGCGCTTCCTTACGAAACAGCCAAGATGATTCTGACTGAAGAGCAAATGAAATTAATTATCAAAACCAAAGAAGATAGTACGAGCAAGGTAGCCTAATGTCATTCGTATCCTCGATGAAGATGTTATTTGGTTTATCCACTTCTACAAAACCGAATTCTGGTGATGTAGAAGTGCTTAAAGATGAACCTGAACCACTCCAGTTGCAAACAAATGTAACTGGAGAAATATATTTAGACATTTACAACAGGCGGGTACACGATGCTGAGGCTCAATTTTACCCACCTAAAGTAAATGGTCTGAGCGTGTTTTGTGTGGATGCCATTTTGGGGTTCTAGGGATTTTCCCCTCTAAAGTAACATAGAACGCTACAGGTATTATATTATATGGTCTGTGGCGGTGGGTTACCTTCCAATATTCTGCCATCTTATATAAACACCATCAATCATATTGG
>NZ_JAQREZ010000091.1:0-8801 GCF_028598715.1 Pseudoalteromonas sp. GABNS16E | reverse complement strand
CTCCCGCTTCAACAAAAGCCTCATCAATAATAGATGGATCTAGAAGTGATGAGAGTTTTTCAAACGAATGAAATTGGGTACTGGCATTAAATGCGGTGTCTAAAGCTGTTTTAATATTCATAAAAAATCCGATGGCAAATGCTCATCGGATTCTTACATCTATAGAAGATCGGTCAACTGATCATTAAAATATTTCTTAACTGATCGGCATTAGGCCAAGGCCGCGTTTATATATTAATATCATCTTGCTTACAGCTTACAGCTTACAGCTTACAGCTTACAGCTTACAGCTTACAGCTTACAGCTTACAGCTTACAGCTTACAGCTTACAGCTTACAGCTTAGTGCTTTTTCGCATATGCTTCGGCTTGCTTCCAAACCCTTAGCGTATTTTCGCTTAAAATCTTTTTAATGTCTGAATCGCTGTAGCCTCTGTCCATTAAGCCTTGTACTAGGTTAGGGTAGCTAGATACATCCTTTAAGCCAATCGGTAACGAATCTCCAACCCCATCGTAGTCAGAGCCAATGCCCACGTAATCAATGCCAATAAGCTCTACAACGTGATCAATATGATCAAGTACTTGCTCAAGGCTCGCAAACGGGAATGGGTTTTTAGCGCGGTACGCTGCATCAAAGTCTTTACTTGGCTTAGTGCCTTCTTTTTTAACGGTCTCTTTAGTGCTTTTAAGGTCTTTGTACCATGCACCGGCTTTAGAGGTTACAAAGCTTGAGCCAAAGTTAATTTGAATAACCCCGCCATTCTTTTTAAGCGCTAATAACATGTCATCATTCATATTACGCTCAAAGCCTGGCGTGTATTTGCGCAGTGAAGAGTGTGAAGCAATAACCGGCGTTTTAGATAGCTCCATTACCTGATAAAACGCATCATCTGATATATGTGATACGTCAATTAGCATACCGACGTTGTTCATTTCAGTAATTAGCTTTTTACCAAATGGGCTTAAACCTTTCCATTTGCGGCGAATATCGTATGACGAGTCAGAAATATGGTTGCTTTGCGAGTGCGCAAGCGTGATGTAGCGTACACCGCGGTCAAAAAAGTGCTGAAGGTTTTCCATTTTTCCTTCAATTGGCGAGCCATTTTCCATGCCCATAGCAATTGATAGTTTGCCTTGCTCAAATTGCGCTTCTATATCCGCTGTTGAGCTAGCAATAGCAAATTTTTCAGGGGCGCGCTGTGCAATGGCTTCCATGCTATCAATCATTTGATTGGCTAGCTGGTAGCTTTTACCTTTGCCTTCAAATTCTAAGTGAGCAGGAATATAAATCGACATAAAAGGGGTGTTTAACCCCCCTTGTACTGCGCGAGGGTAGTCAAAGTCGCCGCCGTCGGTGGCTTTAGTTACATCAACCCATTTTTCGTGGATGCGATAAGGTACATCAATATGGGTGTCGATTAAAATAGTGTCTTTTGCTAGTTTTACTGCTTTGTCTGACGGGCTTTTTACTTGCTCTGCAAAGGCTTGTGGTGTTAAAGCTAGTGATATGGCTACCACTAGAGTGCTGAGTTTTATCATGTTTTGGCTCTTTGGGTAAAAAGCCATTGTGTACGTTCAGCTCAAAAGTTACAAGTGTTAGGCGCTAATCAAACGACTGCGCTTCATGCTCTTCGCTTTGCAGTGCTTTAAATTCATTTTTTGAAATAATAGTGACCGACTCATGTAGCTCAGAAAAAAACACCATCGCTTCACCATTTCTAAGCTGCTGATTAACCTGCGCTACTTTACTTTGAATACTCACTTCTTGCTCACCGTAATCGGTGCCTTCACGAAGCACGTAGCTTTCAATTAGGTTATAGAGGGTGTCTTTATCAAGTTGTTCAAAAGGGATAATCATAACTGCTTACTGCTCGCTTTAGTGGGGACGTGCTGGCCAAAATAATGAGGGACGGCTTGTTCAAGCCAAAATACTGGCCTAAACGGATTATTACCGCTAATAAACCCTACGTGGCCGCCTTTTTCAGAGACGCTCAGGGTAACATGCTCACTCACATCTTGCCTACTTGGCACAGCTTTAATCGACAACATTGGGTCGTCCTTGGCATGAATTATTAACGTAGGAATCGCAATATGCTTTAAGTAAGGCATTGCGCTGGCTTGGCGATAGTAATCGTGCGCGTTTTCAAAGCCATGCAGTGGAGCGGTTAGTTGATTATCAAACTCTAGTAAATCGTCAATTTTCATTAACTGCTCAGAGGTAATAGGTATTTGCTGCTTAATTTGTGGCAATTTACGCTGCATTGATTTTTTCATTCTATCGAGCAAGTACTTTTGGTAAATTTTGCCTAAGCTTTTACGAATAACATCGCTTGATGATGATAAATCATAAGGAGCCGAAACCACGGCTGCAGCACTTAACGGGCAGTTTTCACGCTCTTCGCCTAGGTATTTAGCCAGTACATTGCCCCCTAACGAAAAACCAACAGCCATAATAGGGCGGCTGGGGAATTGCTCCCTTAAATGATTTATAAAAAAAGTTAAGTCGGCGGTATCACCACTATGATAAGCACGCGGTAAGCGGTTAACTTCACTTGAGCAGTTTCTAAAGTGCATAAGTACTACGGCATAACCTTGCTTTTTTAAGGCTTTCATCATGCCTTTGGCATAAAAGCTATTTATGTTGCCTTCAAGACCATGTAAAACCACAGCAAGGGGAGCGTTTTCATTATGAGGCAGCGACCATGCAAGTTCAATAAAATCGCCGTCGGGCGTATCAAGTTGCTCAAGTTCGTAGGACGTATTGTGAAATGGACGGAAGAAACGCGGCATTATGGTTTGAACGTGACGATTGGTCATCCACCATGCTGGTTTAAACTTATTGATCATGTTTGTACTACGCACTATGAAAAAAACGAAACGTTAGTGTACCAAATTTTTCGCTTTATAAAATAAAAAGCGCCTAATCAGTAACCTGAGTAGGCGCTTTGTGCGTCGTGCTTAATGATGCTCGGGAACTTCAGCCTCGCTAATTTTTTTAATAAAGTAAAAAGCGTAAAATAGGCAAAGAGAAATCACTACGCCTAAAATCCCAAAAGACATAAATAAAACAGGGTCGCTAAAAAAGTCTCTAAAGAATACGTTCATGATTAATCTCCTCGTTCAGTTGATGGAGACATCATAAAGTGACTTTGCAAAGCATAATGTGATCGAGATCAAACTATTTCCCTGCGTGGAAAAAGTAACCAAGTAAAGTTGATGTAGATCATGTTTTAGGGGCTATTCAGTTTCTACTGCAGCACCTATAGGCTTTGAAGAATCAATCGGCTTAAAGATTTTTTGCACAAAGAGAAAAGGATGAGAAGTAAATGAGAAAGATAGTCACGAGCCAACAGAGGCTAGGCTTATATTTTTAGCAATAATAACTTGGTTTTTATTTTTCTCTAAAGGCGCAGCGTCTCTAACCCTCTTTGTGATTAATTGGCTTAAAGAGCTTTTGCACAAAGAGAAAAGAATGAGAAGTAAGTGAGGAAATATATCCACAAGCCAGCAGAGGCTAGGCTTATATTTCTAGCAATAATAACTAGGCTTTTATTTTTCTCTAAAAGCGCAGCGCCTCTAACCCTCTTTGTGAATAAATTACTTAAAGGTTTTTTTTGCACAAAGAGAAAAGAATGAGAAGTAAATGAGAAAAGATAACCACGAGCCAACAGCGGCTAGGCTTATACTTCTAGCGATAATAACTTGGTTTTTTATTTTCCTCTAAAAGCGCAGCGTCTCTAACCCTCCTTGTGATTAATTGGCTTTAAAATGAGCATTTAGAAGAGGGTGTAAAAACTGACAGCCTAAGTGGCTTTCACATACAGCTCAATATTGTTTGGCTTTACAGCTTCTAAAAAGCTAAGTTTATTCGCTGTATCAATCAGTATTTGCTGTTGTTGCTTTTCAAGCTTTAATTCGGCGCTTAATAGCTCTTGGCGTATTTGTGTATACTCATTGATACTTTCTTGATTGGCTTTTAAATACTTGCGTGTGGAACGCAGTGGCTTAAGTGCCTGCGTATCAAACTCATTAATCGACGCTATTAACGCACTGAGCTGCTCGGCATTAATACTTAGCTTAAGTGAATCTAAGTACAGCAAAAATAAGCACAAATTAACGTTTTTACCTTGCTGGTTTTGTAGCGCCAGCAAGGTTTGTTGTTGCCCAGGCTTTGCGTACAAAGCGCAGGCAAATTGCCAAAAGTCGTTTTTATTGAGCAAGTTCATCGGCAAAGGCCTGCTCTTTTTCTTCCATTTCTTCAAGCGCCATTAGTAACTCTTCTTCAGTGTCGTTTACTTTAGGGGTAAGCGTGGCTTGCTTAGCGATTAGCTCTTTTAACTGAGCTTTGTTATCGTCGTTGTAGAGGGTGTTGTCGCCAAGGGCTACTTCAACTTCGCTAAGCTCTGCAGTAAATTTATCGAGCTGCTTTTCAAGCTTTTCAATTTGTTTTTTAAGTGGTTGAATGGCTTTTCTAAACTCAGCTTCTAGGCGCTTTTGCTCTTTACGGTTAACGCTTGGATTTGCTTTTGGCTCGTCAGGTTGCTGGCTTTTAGCGGCTTCTTTATTGGCATTGAGTAACCATTGGTAATACGCATCTAAGTCGTAACCAAATTGAGTGACTTTGCCATCATCCACTAAATAAAATTCATCGGCGGTGTTTTTAAGCATATGGCGATCGTGCGATACGGTAACCATGGCGCCTTCAAAGCCTTGTAGTGCCATTACTAGCGCGTGGCGCATTTCTAAATCAAGGTGGTTAGTTGGCTCATCAAGTAGTAGTAAATTGGGTTTTTGATACACCAACATGGCTAGCACTAAGCGGGCTTTTTCACCGCCCGAAAACGGCGCCACGGGTTCAAGTGCTTTATCGCCAATAAATGCAAAACCACCTAAAAAGTCACGCAATGATTGCTCTGTGGCCTGTGGGTTTAAACGTTGAATATGGGTCACTGCGCTGGCTTTTAAATCAAGTGATTCAAGTTGGTGCTGCGCAAAGTAACCTATATTTAAGCCATGGTGCTGAACCACTTTACCTGCTTGCGGCTCAAGCTCGCCCGCTAATAGCTTTATAAGCGTTGATTTACCCGCGCCGTTACGACCGAGTAACGCAATACGACTGCCAGGAACTAGGTTTAGCGCGATATTATTTAAAATAGTAACATCGGCATAACCTGCTTTTGCTTTATCTAGGGTCATTAGCGGGTTAGGCAGGGCTGTTGGCTCGGCAAACTCAAAGTCAAATGGTGAGTCGGCATGTGCAGGTGCCAGCTTTTCCATACGTTCGAGTGCTTTAACACGGCTTTGTGCCTGTTTGGCCTTACTGGCTTTGGCTTTAAAGCGAGTTATAAACTGCTCAAGATGGGCAATTTGCTCTTGTTGTTTTTCAAACATTGCTTGTTGTTGTAACAAGCGCTCTGCTTTTTGGCGTTCAAACTGTGAGTAATTACCTTTGTACACATTAATAAGCTGTTTATCGACATGCCAAATTTGATCAACCACGGCGTCTAAAAACTCACGGTCATGAGATATAAGTACCAAGGTGCCTGTGTAGGCGCGTAAAAAGCGCTCAAGCCAGTAAACGGCATCTAAATCAAGGTGGTTGGTAGGTTCATCGAGTAATAGTAAGTCGGCATCGCGAATAAGTGCTTGTGCAAGGTTTAAACGCATACGCCAACCACCAGAAAACGCGCTTACAGGGTTTTCTATTTGGTGATTAGCAAAGCCTAAGCCGTGCAGTAATTCGCCCGCTTTTGACTCTATGCTGTAGCCTTTAATATTTTCAAGCTGAATATGTACTTTGGCTTGGGTGTCACCATCGTTTGTTTGCTCAGCTTCACGCAGGGCAATGCGCAATGCATAGTATTCAGGGTGGCCTTGAAGTACATAATCAATGGCGCTTATTTCAAGGGCTGGGGTTTCTTGTTTTACAGAAGCAATAGACCAATCTTTCGGTATATTGCAATCACCCGCATCGAGTTGCAGCTCAGATTTTAATAAACTAAATAAGGTAGATTTACCACAGCCATTAGCGCCAACTAAGCCCACTTTGTGCTGAGGAAATAAAGTAGCCGAGGCATTTTTTAATAAGGCTTTTCCGCCACGAAGTAGTTCTATTTCTGAGATTTGGATCATGAATGCGTTACTTTACTGTGCCCTGGTTAAGTTGGCGCTATCATACCATAGAACGTATTGCTCTTATCAAGCGTATCAACATAGGAAGTTATACGATAAAATATGTGCAGTTCAAACCACAGGAAAAATGTTGTGAGACAAAAGAAGCGATTTATTGCTGGTGCATCGTGCCCTGAGTGTAAAGCCATGGATACCATGATGCTATACAGAGAACATGATGTTGAAAAAGTAGAGTGTGTAGAGTGTGGCCACAAAATGGCGCAACCCGATAACGCTGTTCAGGCATCTACTCGCCAATTTGAACAAGTAATTGGTGTATTTAAACCGGGCGATTAACCCGGTTTTTATTTTGTCGGGTGCTTAGTAATGTGGCGGAGGCGGCTCTTGCATTTGCGACATTAGCGACGGCTGCTGCGCTTCTTTAAGTTTTTCTGCTAGTAACTCAGTTTGGCGCTTCATTTTTGCAAGCTGCTGTTGGTGTGCTTTTAGCTCGTCATTTAATATTTCTATTGTTTCGTCTTGAAAAGCAACTTTTGCCTCAAGCTCCATTAAACGATTTTCAATTGTGTTCATTTGCTTCTCGTATTGTAAAGTGCTCTGCAATTCCGCTCGAGCTCTCGGTTAACAACGACTTGCCGTTATCTATAAACGTTATATCTAGCACCACAGCCGATTTAGGCTTACTGCCTTCACGTGGTGTGACTTGCCAAGTTTGAATTTTTTCTCCGCTGGGTAACTGCCATAAGTCAACGCGCTTATTGGGCGAGCCTGTGGCCAGCAATGTGCCTTGTTCGTTAAAGCGTACCGCAGTAAAAATTTTCTGACGCGCAATATACGCCAGTTTACTCACAAGATCACCTGTAGTCAGCTTCCATACATGTGCTTGCTTCATACTATCTGCGGTAAATGCGTAGCGACCTTGTGGGTCTAGGGTTACTTGGGTAACACGTGTCGGGTGATTAAAGCGATGAATTACTTGCCCTGTACGTGTATCCCAAAAATAAGCAACGTAATCGTTTGAGCCGCTTAAGGCATAGCGTCCATTAGGCGACAAATCAACGGTGTTTACTTTGTCTTGGTGGCCTAAAAACTCAATGCGGCGTCCGGTTTCTAGGTTTAAAAATACCACTACGCCGTCGCTTCTGCCGTATAAAACACTGCGGCCTTGGTTACTTATCGCAATATCGCGAATAGTGGCTTGTTGAATTTTATAATAGCCGCGGTTTTCGCCGCTGCTAATATCCCACACGGCAAAAGTGGTTTTTTCTGCGGTAACGGCCACGCTATTATCAAACGCAATAGCCACAGCATACACTAGGCTTTCTTGTGATTGCTGTTGAAACCATTGATATTTTAGTACCTGCTGTTGATTATCCCACAGGGCGACCCCATGGTGAATGGAGGAGACTAGGCTGTATTTACCATCGTTAGATACTGCCGAGGAAAACGCACCCTGTGCTGCGTGTTCAAAGCGTTGTGCAGCTTGCTGTTTTTGATCGCTACAAGCTAGGGCTAATAAACAGCTAAAAGCGATTAAAAAAGTACGAAATATCGACATATTACAGGTATTTCCTCTTAACTCTTAGTGACTGAGAGGTTAGACTAGGTCACGTTGAAGGCCTAGGGTGTTTGTCTAATCACTATAATAGGTTAGGTTTTAATTTAGTTAGTTATTAAACAAGCAGCCTATCATGTAGGCCGTTAATCTTTAACTAGTAATAATACAATAAATGACAACTGCAAAGTGTGTCGGAGATTTAAAATGAAAAAGACGATTAGATTGTCATTGATTGCAGCGTCGGTTTTAGCGCTTACAGCTTGTAATCAAGAAGCAAAACAAGAGCAAGCTGAAGTTAAATTAGACACTGTAGAGCAGCAACAAGCATACGGTATTGGTGCATCAGTAGGTAACTTTTTAAATAAAGACCTAGCTGATAAATCAGAGATTGGTATTGAACTAGACCAAGCACTATTAATTCGTGGTTTTGAAGACGCGCTTGCTGGTAATGCAAAAATCGATGAAGAAAAAATCCGTGAAGTGCTAACTGAGCTAGATACATCAGTGCGTGCAAAGCAAGAAGCTAAAGCTAAAGTTGAGTCTGAAAAAAGCAAAGAAGCAGGTAAAAAATACCTAGAAGAAAATGCTAAAAAAGAAGGCGTAACAGTAACTGAGTCAGGTCTACAGTACGAAGTACTTAGCGAAGGCGAAGGCGAAAAGCCAGCAGCAACAGACGTAGTTAAAGTACATTACAAAGGTACTTTATTAGACGGCACTGAGTTTGATAGCTCTTATGCGCGTAACGAGCCAACTACTTTCCCTCTTAACCGTGTAATTGCGGGTTGGACTGAAGGTTTACAGCTTATGTCAGTAGGGTCTAAGTACAAGTTCACTATTCCTTCTGAGCTTGCTTACGGCGATCGTGACCTAGGTAAAATTCCAGCTAACTCAACGCTTGTTTTTGAAGTAGAACTACTTGAAATACAAGATGACGAAGCACCTGCGCAATAAGCGGTAGCTTATAACGCAAAAAGGGACCATAACGGTTAATGCCAGTCAGTTAAGCTGACTGGTATTTTTCTTTTTGGTGGGGTATTTACTTGGTTTGGGTTTGACCCTTCGAGGGTAAAATCTATCTTCCCGCCTCGTCGGAAGCTCGTAATAAGTTAGCTG
>NZ_JAQREZ010000090.1:0-8825 GCF_028598715.1 Pseudoalteromonas sp. GABNS16E | reverse complement strand
GAAGTATCGCTTCAAGAAAGGTACTTGTTTGATCAATTTGATAAGGCGTTTTATTGATAATGTTTAGTTTGCCCGTGGTATTTGAATTACTGACTAAAATCCAAGATAAGTGGCTGCCACTGCAATGACCGCAGTGATGACAATCTTTTTCATTATGCTGCTCATCACCTACATTATCATTTGAGACATTTCGATCATCTGCATGATCATGTTGAGTTTGAAGGTGCTCTATATCTATTTGGTGATTCTCAGATGTTGAGGATGCTACAGCAGTTAACGATTGTAAAACAATCGAAATAACCAAGAGCATTTTTAGTACAACATTAAGGTTCAAAGTTATCACCAGTTAAATATAGTATTTAAAATACTAGCAGAAACTATTTTCTTAAACTAGCTTTTCAATTCAGTTTCCACGCTTTTACATTAAATAATTTTTTTATTTGACTCTATAGCCACTATAGATTTTATACTTATTTTAATATTATTACGGAATGTTAAATATGTCAGAAAAATGTAGTGGTCAGTGTCAATCATCTTCTACCAATGAAGATGTAAAAATTGATACACAATTAGATAACTATAGTGGCGCGTTTGTCAGTACATATAAAGTGCCTCAAATGGACTGTCCTTCAGAAGAGAGATTGATCAGATTAGCACTTGACTCAATTCAGCCTTCAGTTGGATTGCAGTTTGATATTCCTAATCGCTTAGTCAAAGTTTTTCATGATGAAAATTTAGATGAGATAACAAAAAAGTTACAACAACTTAAACTCGGTGCAGAGTTAGAGTCAACTAAACAAAGTTGCAGTACAGAAGCTGCAAAAGCAAAAGACTTAGCCCAAAAAAATGAGATGAAAGAAGCATCAACCCTAAAATGGTTGTTAGCCATTAATGGAGTCATGTTTTTTATAGAAGTAATTGCTGGGATTATTGCACAGTCTGCTGGCCTAATTGCAGACTCATTAGATATGTTTGCTGATGCTGCTGTGTATGGTTTAGCTATTTATGCCGTAGGTAAAAGTATTAGCATGAAACTTAGAGCAGCACATATATCTGGTGTGCTTCAAGTTATTCTAGCGCTAGGTGCTTTGAGCGAAGTCGTAAGACGCTTTGTTTACGGTAGTGAACCGATCTCTTCTTTAATGATGATATTTGGTGGAATAGCACTAATCGCTAACGTTGCTTGTCTGTTTTTGATATTTGGCAACAAAGAAGACGGCGCTCATATGAAAGCGAGTTGGATTTTTTCCGCAAATGACGTTATCGCAAACGTTGGTGTAATTTTAGCTGGCTTATTAGTTACAGCAACAAGCAGTCGTTATCCAGATTTAGTGATTGGTTTGATAATTGCTCTTGTCGTTTTAAACGGTGCTCGCCGCATCTTACAGCTAAAGTATTAAGCAGAGAAATGAAAATAATGCACTCATCGTATATCAAATCAAATATATCATACGTGATAATGATTTTAATCGCGGTGCAGTCTGTGTTTTTTTCGCTAGAAGAGCTTGAAATAAACTTAAGTGAAAGTTCTTTTAGTTCATCACTAACTAAGTCTATTACCCCGCTAAAAGCTCCAGAAGACTCCAATATGCTTGAGGTGAATAATAGCAACTCTTCAATTGATAATTGTAATTTTTGTTGCTGTTGTCACTTATTTTTAAATGCTGATTCTTCCTGTAACATTTTCCAAGCAATAGAATATTTCCTTACCTACGCCTTAGTTTCTCCTGAGCTAAAAGGCTATATCTCGGTGCCATTCCGCCCACCTAAATACGCCTAAATTTTATAGAAAATTATGAAAGGTCAAATGTTAATGACCGAAAAAAACATATAAATTTATAGGAAAGTATACATGGCACTTAATACCTGTGTGCATCGCAAGATAGCAATTTTGAGGTGTGTAACACCTCAGCTTAAATATATCGCGTTTCTCGCGTTGTCACTTTTTACATTTAATGTTTATGCCTTTGAAAAGCAGTTAAATCTTCAAGAGGCAATTCAGTGGACGCTTAAACAAAATCCTGAACTCAAAATATTTGATTTCAAACAAACCGCATTAACAGGACAAGAACAAACAGCAAGTTTAAATCCTGCTTATGAACTAGAAGTTGAAGCTGAGAACTTTGCAGGCTCAGGTGAATTTAATGCATTCGACAGTGCTGAATTAACAGTCGCTCTATCTTCGGTTATCGAAATGGGAGATAAACGCTCAGCGCGGATTGGACTTGTTTCAAAATCAAGAGCACTACTCAATGCTGAGAAAGAAGTCTCTGCGCTTAATTTAATGGCTCAAGTCACTGAGAAGTACGTGGAAGTACTTGCAGCCCAACAAAGAGTTATATTGGCAGAAAATGCTTTGAGCTTAGCACAAGAAACGTTAGAGATTGTATCTCAGCGTAACCGCGCAGGTGCTACTCCTGAGGCTGAAGTGAAACGCTCAAAAGCAGTTATTGCTCAGGCTAACCTCACCCTTCAATCTGAACAAAAGCGCTTGGAATATTTGAAGCTCTCATTAGCAGCCTACTGGGGGGAAAACTCTGTAACCTTCTCTGAAGTACAAGGGGATCTTTTTCAGTTTGGCAATGATAGTGACTTTAACAGCCTTTTTGCGAAGTTAGAGAAGAACCCTGCTATTCAAATCTATGCAAGTGAACAGCGACTAAAAGAGGCTGAAATACAGTTAGCTAAAACAGAGTCAACGGCCAATATCAAATGGTCTGTTGGTGTTAGGCGCTCTCAAGAAGCCAATGATACGGCACTGGTCGCTGGCTTTAGCTTACCTTTGTTTGCTGAAAAGCGAAATTCTGGCGCAATCGCTAGTGCGCTAGCAGAGCGTGACCAAGTTGCCATAGAGAAAGAGGCGACTAAGTTGAGGTTTAGAAATCACTTACTACGAGCATACTCCAATAGAAAACAAGCCATATTAACAGCTAATTCATTAAAGCAGTCGGTTATCCCAATGCTTGAAGATGCACTGGAAGATACTCAAGACGCCTATCAAAAAGGTCGATATGGATATCTTGATTATGTATCGGCTAGACAAGAGCTGTTAAATGCTCGGCGAACCCTCATTGATGCGGCATCTGCTGCCCTAATTTATGGCGCAGAGATAGAAAAACTAACAAACGAAGCGCTGTCACTCTAAAAAAAGCATCACTTTAAGCTTAATAACAATTTATTGATTCAGTTATTAACTGAATCGTTTAGGAATTAAAAATGAAAAACTATTTACTCGCACTATTGATTTTTATTGGGTATTTGTCACCCATTCAAAGTGTTTTCGCTAGTGAAGATGAACATGAAGGCGAAGAAGGCATAAGCAAAATCGACAATAACATGGCAAAAAAGGTTGGTGTTGAAACAGCCTATTTAGCTTCAAAAACGTTGAACCAAACTATCCCTGTATACGGCTCTACGACGATAGGCGCTGAACAATTATTTCAAGTTGGCGCTAGATATAACGGCGTTATAAAGACAATAAACTCCACTGTTGGTGATACGGTAAAAAAAGGCGATCTATTAGCCGTTATTGAATCTAATGAGAGCTTAAATACTTATAAAATAACATCGCCTGTTTCTGGGACTGTTTTACAGCGAAATGGAAATATTGGCGGTATCACGCAAAACACTAGCTTGTTTGAAATCGTCAATTTTGACACCTTGTGGGCTGAATTTAAGGTGTTTACCAGCCAATATAATCAAATTAAAGTCGGTCAACCTGTTGATATTGAGCATGGTGAACAGGCATTCAACTCAACCATCACCAATATAATTCCAGCTAAAGATCAGTCTTATGTTTTAGCACGTGTACGTTTAAACAACACTGAGTTAAAGCTAACGTCAGGTCAATTATTAAAAGGCAACGTCAAAATAAATCAATTCAAGGTGGATTTAGCCGTCGAGAAAGTTGCGATACAAGAACTGGGAGGACAATTTGGTGTCTTTGTAAAAGAAGATGAAGAGTACGAATTTGCACCGCTTGTATTAGGACGTTCAGATAAGAACTATATCGAGGTTATTGGTGGCCTCAGTAAAGACAATGAATATGTAAACAAAAACAGTTATCTGATAAAAGCAGATATATTGAAATCTGAAGTAGAAGACGACGATTAGGAGACGCAATATGATTGAATCAATTTTGCGTCTTGCAATAAATAGGCGCTACTTAGTATTAAGCTTGCTGATGGTAATCATCGGCGTTGGTATGTGGAGTTATCAAAAACTTCCCATTGATGCTGTTCCAGATATAACAAACGTGCAGGTACAAATAAACACTTCTGCCCCCGGTTATTCACCTTTGGAAGCGGAACAAAGGGTGACCTTTCCTGTAGAAACAGCCTTAGCCGGATTGCCAAAGCTGTCTCACACCCGCTCCCTGTCAAGATATGGATTATCTCAAGTAACCGTTATCTTTGAAGAGGGAACCGATATTTATTTTGCTCGCAACTTAATCAATGCAAGATTAGCTGCGATAAAAGGCGTTATTCCCTCTGGCTTAGAGCCAGAAATGGGTCCTATTTCGACAGGGCTTGGCGAAATATTTATGTATACCGTACAAGCTTCTCCTGATGCTAAAATGCCTAATGGAGAGCCTTATACCGCTATTGCCTTAAGAGAAATACAAGACTGGATCATTAAACCGCAATTGGCTCAAGTTAAAGGCGTCATTGAGGTCAACAGTATCGGCGGCTACAACAAGCAATATCACATAACACCGAAACCTGAAAAATTACTTTTTTATCGTGTGAGCTTTGAAGAAATATCTGATGCATTACGTAAAAATAATGATAACCGTGGCGCGGGTTATATCGAGCAAAACGGACAGCAAGTTTTAGTACGCTCCATTGGGCAACTAGCGACAATAGATGAGATCCTCAATGTCATCATCAAAAAGAACGATGGTATTCCTGTAAAAATAAGTGATGTTGCCAATGTTGCTATAGGCAAAGAACTTAGAACAGGGGCTGCTACTCGTAATGGCATTGAGACAGTGCTTGGTACAACCATGATGCTGATTGGTGAGAATTCTCGCACCGTTGCTTTAGAAGTGGAACATAAGCTCAGCGAAATACAAAAATCTCTGCCAAAGGGCATTACCGCAGAGCCTGTTTACGACAGAACAACGTTAGTAGATAAAGCGATTGCAACCGTTACCAAAAACCTCGTTGAAGGTGCGCTTTTAGTTATTGTTGTGTTATTTATTCTACTTGGAAATTTACGTGCAGCTCTCATTACCGCTGCTGTTATCCCTATTTCCATGTTAATGACAATCACAGGTATGATGCAAGCAGGAGTATCTGCCAATTTAATGAGTCTCGGCGCATTGGACTTTGGCTTGATAGTGGACGGGGCTGTCATCATCGTTGAAAACTCTGTCCGTAGGTTAGCACAGGCCCAACACAACGGTCATAGGCAAGACTTAAGAGAACGCCTAAATACCGTTTTTGAAGCCACTTCAGAAGTGATACGTCCAAGCTTGTTTGGTGTGGCAATTATCACTGTTGTTTACATCCCCATTTTCACGCTAACTGGCGTTGAAGGGAAAATGTTCCACCCTATGGCGGCAACTGTCGTTATGGCGTTAATTTCCGCAATGATCCTTTCAGTTACACTGGTTCCTGCTGCTGTAGCTGTTTTTATGAAAGGTAAAATCAGCGAAAAAGAAAGTGTTGTTATTCGTTCAACCAAGTCTATTTATGAACCATTGCTAAAAATGGCGTTGAAATTTCGTTGGGTTATCGTTTCATTTTCGACGCTCTTAATGGGGTATAGCCTTTGGTTAGCAACAACGCTGGGTAGTGAATTTGTTCCACAGCTAAATGAAGGGGATATAACAGTCCAAGCGCTAAGAATACCTTCTACCGGCCTAGAGCAATCAGTAGAAATGCAAGAAGTACTTGAGCAACGTATTAAAGCGTTTCCTGAAGTTGATAAAGTATTCTCGCGCATCGGCACATCAGAAGTAGCAACTGATCCAATGCCACCGAGTATTGCTGATATCTTTGTTATTTTAAAACCACGTAAAGAATGGGCCGAACCTTCAAAGCCAAAGAGTGAATTAGTTGAAGAAATGGAAGAAGTACTGAAAAACATTCCGGGCAACAACTATGAATTCACTCAGCCTATTCAAATGCGTTTCAATGAATTGATTTCTGGCGTTAGAGCTGATGTGGGCATCAAAGTATTTGGCGATGACTTAGATCGATTATTACTTACCGCAAAAGATATTCTAAATATTGTGAAAACCGTGGATGGTGCCGCTGATGCTCGAATGGAACAGGTCACAGGTGTTCCATCTTTATCAGTAATTCCTAAACGAGAAGCGCTTGGTAGGTATGGATTGAACGTTACCGAATTGCAAGACTGGGTTGCCACTGCGATTGGCGGTGAATCTGCGGGGATCATTTATGAAGGTGACAGACGGTTTGAGTTAGTTGTTCGCCTACCAGAGCAAATAAGAACGGATATCGATAGCTTGAAGCATCTGCCGCTTCCACTTGAGAATGGTAACTATGTGCCAATTGAAGAAGTTGCAGAGCTTAAATCAGAGTCTTTACCCGCGCAGATTAGCCGAGAGAACGGAAAAAGAAGAGTTGTGGTTACCGTCAATGTTCGTGGTAGAGATTTAGGCGGTTTTGTAAAAGAAGTTAAAGCTAAAATTAATCAGGAAGGAGAAATTCCAGCAGGATACTGGCTTGATTATGGTGGAACGTTTGAACAACTAGAATCAGCAAGTAAGCGATTAAGCCTAGTTGTACCGATAACATTGGTTGTTATCCTAGGTATTTTGATTATAGCATTTGGTTCATTAAAAGATGCATTAATCATTTTCAGTGGCGTGCCTTTAGCATTAACAGGGGGCGTATTTTCACTTTATTTAAGAGACATGCCCTTATCAATTTCGGCAGGTGTCGGCTTCATTGCATTGTCAGGTGTCGCAGTATTAAATGGCTTGGTTATGTTGGCTTTTATTCGAGATCTTTGGCATGAAAAAGGCGACCTATACGTAGCGATCATTGAAGGTGCCATCATTCGTTTAAGACCTATTTTAATGACGGCACTGGTCGCAAGTTTAGGTTTTATTCCAATGGCGTTAAACACTGGAATTGGTGCAGAAGTACAACGACCACTAGCAACAGTTGTTATCGGCGGTATTGTATCTTCTACCATTTTAACTTTGTTTGTATTGCCTATTTTATATCAATGGGCGCATGGCGCTGAGAGTAACAAACAGCAATCCGACGAAATCTAAAAGCAAAAAAGCAGCTTAATTACTAAGTTATGCCTAATTAAGCTGCTTTTTATATTGTATGCTCCAAAATTTTATTGATAAAACTTACTCTGCTTCATCCCTACAATTTTCATTTAAAAACTCAAACTCTATCGTCGTATGCGATAAATGATAGGAAGATAATTTAGCTGCAACCTCTTGTTTAAGCTTAATTAATTCTTTAACGTCAAAGTTGTCACTCAGCTCAAGGTGCGCTGTTAAAACGTGACTTTCACCATCCAGTGACCAAAAATGCATATGGTGTATACCATTTACTTCAGGAAATTCAATTAATGACTGCTTAATACGCTCTTGGGTCTCTTTATCGGGTGCAGCTTGAAGAAAAAGCACCAATGTTGATTTAAGATTTTTGAAAACGTTAAATAAGATAAACAGCGTAAACCCTATTGATAATAGAGGATCTAATATCGGCAGTTCAACGAACAACAATACAATAGAGACTATAAGAACGGCAACCCAACCGAGTACATCTTCAAGTAGGTGCCATGTCAGCACTTTTTCATTTAGTGTTTCACCCGCTTTTAATTTGAATACCGCATAACCATTTACGGCAACACCGAGTATGGCTAGCCCTAACATCCCCTCAACTACAGGCATTTCAGGATTGGACAGCTTAGGTATTGCTTCAAATAAAACCCAAATAGAGCCGATAATCAAAACAATACTATTTACCAATGCACCAAAAAGTGTAAGTCGGCGATAACCATAGCTGAATTTGTCTGATGCTTCTTTATCTGAAAAACGACTTAAAATCCACGCAAAACCTATTGAAAGACTATCACCAAGATCGTGAACGGCATCCGCCATTATCGCCGTACTGTTTGTGAGCCAACCACCTATAAATTCGATAATGGTAAATATCACATTAAGGAAAAATGCCCAACCAATCCGGTCGTCTTTACCATGCTGATGACTGTGACTATGGTTGTGCATTTTGTACCTCCAGTACTTTTTTATTTCTTATTTTTGATACATTCATATTAATCAAATGTCGGATCACTCGTTGATACAACCAACGTTTTACACCTGATAGATTAGTACCTTTTTCGAGATAGAACTTATCTGGTGAATCATAAAGCCCAAAGTCGTCATGAATACCTTCTTTTTGAATATAGGTATCCTCTCCACGCCAATCCGTACCGGGTGAAGATAAGCACTTTGTTGCAACACCATAACCACAAAACTCATCTTTTGCTTGGCTAAATTTCTGCTGTAGTGAGCTTAAGTATTGCTCATCCAATATAAAGCCCTCTAAGTTTATCCAACGCCCTTCAAAGTAAACTTCTACCCAACTATGAATGATGTATTTAGGTGCTAACCAAAATACAAGCTTGGGATAGCACCTTTTTGTAGTTGCTGATCAATGGTAAAACCTTGGAAACGACACTGGATACCTAGTCCACGCAATAGTGCCCAGACTGTGTGAAAACTAATTTTTAATAAATTGTCTTGGGTATGTTCTTAGTTTGAAACCATTTAAGATGGTTGCGATCGATTTTTTCTCAGTATCGCAATTTTCTCCGCGCGAGCGAAA
>NZ_JAQREZ010000009.1:0-110544 GCF_028598715.1 Pseudoalteromonas sp. GABNS16E | reverse complement strand
TGGTTATGGACTTATAATAATGAACGCCCTAACATGGGCATAGGTGGGATAACACCCATACAAAAACTGGAAAAGTTAAACAACGAAAATTCTACAGATAACCTCCATTAAAAATGGGGAGATTACCGAAGAATCTAAACTGAACGAAGTCAGTTGCGATTGTGAAGAAGAGACCGAATATTAAAAGGAATGGAATAAGTGACCAACCCCATGTGAGATCTCCGATTAATCCAAAAAAGGATTCTAGTATTAGCATTAGTATTCCTTGATATATTAATAATTTTATCTACTCATGCTCTCGTTCTAAATAATATGTAGTTTGAATTTTATTATATTTTTTATTGATTTAATTTGTTCTTAAATTCCTCCTCTTTGATTGAGAGTGCTTTTCTGTTTTATTAGCCTAAAATTAAAAAGTGAAGCAACGCTCTCACTAATATTCCTAATAATATCCCTGGTATTGCATATTTAAATAGTCGTACAAAACGATAGCTTAAACCTAAGAATATACCTACACCTGGTAAGTCGAATGTATTAACCAGAAATCCGGCGGAGGTATTTATCTGCGTAGCGGACATATTGCCTTGTTGAATCAAATCAGTCGCGACACCTAAATAAGCAGTCCCTCCACCTAGGTATTTTGCCAGAGTGGGCATAACAAACATGGAAGATATATTGACGGCGTTCAACAGAGGCAATAATGTTTGCTCTAGAGCAGTAACGGCTCCTGCGGCTTTGAGAATGCCGACAATAGTAATTGACAACGTTAGCATTGGAATAGCACCTACAGCTAATCGAATTGCGTCAATGCCAGCATCATTAATCACCTTTATTAAACCACTATGGGACGAACTGTCATTTGACGCTTGGTCTGAAGAATGATTGTCTTTATCTGATAAATTCCGCCCTGAGAAATACCAAGTCAATGAAGATGCACATAATCCACCGATGATAGAAATGACAATTGCTGCTGTCCAGTTGAGGCCTAAAGGGATCATTGGATAGAGAATATTACCTTGCGCCATTGCTAATAGCATCGCCAAGGTTGCGGCTAAGTGTCGGTCTGATACACCTCGACTTTGCATAATAGACAACGTAGCAAGTGGAGCCGCGAAACTGATAAAGTTCATCTGAAGTAAGGCGAAGGTGCTCATTCCCGTTAAGCCAAATGGCTTAAAAATTGGAGTCAGCTTCTTAACAATGATATCCATTATCCCCTTTGTTTCCAGCACTTTCATGATACACAGCATGACTATCATGACAGGGAGAAGCGTATAAAGCGCGATATCAACAGAGAACCGACCTGAAGACAAAATAATTTCAATGAATGACATGCTGATTCCTGAAAGATACCTTTAGCGTTAAAAGTAGAGGTCTTTTAAAGTAGTGTTTATTTAATTGAAAAGATGGCATCTACCTGAAGAATCATGTTAAAAGGCAGTGAATTAGCCCCCATGACAGAGCGGGTGTGATAGCCCCTCTCGCCTAAAACTTCAACTAGTAAGTCAGAGCAACCGTTCACAACTTTGGCATGGTCAACGAAGCTATCGCTGGCATTGACCATACCAAATAATTTAACGACCGAATCAATACGTGATAAATCACCTAATACATCTTTTGCAACGGCCAGTATTTGTAACCCCACATTGCGCCCAGCCAAATAACCTTCCTGTACGGTAAGATCGTTACCCAAAGTTCCTGTTATAAATTGCCCATCTTCACTTCTTGGTCCTTGCCCAGATAAATAAAGCATATTTCCAACTAAACCAGCAGGTTGATATTGACCTGCTGGTTTAGGAGCTGAGGGTAAAATAATATTAAGTGATTCAAGTGTTTTCTCTGGTGATATTGACATACCAATCTTCTCAATCATTAGTGAATGTTATTTGATCAGCTAAGCAACCGTGCGCTGCCTGACACTTTGATCCCAGAACCAATTTGAGGTGAGATCTCAGCGGTTAAGCATGAAGACATACCCATATCTTCCCCTTGATAAATCACGATAGATCCTTGATGTGGCCAAGTGATATCTCTGAGATATCCAGAAAGTGCTGCTGCCGCCGCTCCAGTTGCAGAGTCTTCAAATACTCCTCCTACAGGAAACGGATTTCGTGAGTGGAATACTTGATTCTGCTCAGCGTAAATCAGGTTAAATGTCACCAGCTTTTCTCGAAGAGATAAATGACGACCATCTTCTTGGTTATACTGCATCGCTTGCAATGTTTGTCTGTCTTTTAAGGCAAGGATCAAGTGATCTCCACCGCCATGAGCTATCGCAGGCGGAATTCGTAGATCAAGGTTTGCCTCGCTGAGGCCAAATAAAGCGAGGGCTTCAGCGAGTAATTCCTTACTAATTGGGCGGCTATGAGTAGATGGAGAGATAAATGAAGCCCCCCAGTCCTGCTCAGAGAAGTAGCCTTCAACGCTGATTTGCGCGTGATTGAGTGTTAAGTGAAAGGTTCCAGACCCAAAATCTCGCGCAAGAGCGGAGCCGAGTGCAATGGTTGCATGACCGCAAAAGTCTACCTCTACTTCTGGTGAAAAATATCGAACTCGCCAACCTGTATCGTTAGGAGCTGCAAATACTGTTTCTGAATAACCAATATCTGCTGCCAATGTTTGCATCGTTTTGGTGTCAGGCATCAATTCACATAGAACAACGCCAGCGGGATTTCCCCCTTCTGAACCGTTTGAGAATGCAGCAATACGCTGAATATTCATAATATTTTTCTCCGAAAGTAAGGAATTACAAAGATATGCCAATATATCAACAGGTAAGCGGTTCAAAGGAAGCCACTAAGTCTATTTCAACCAAAGCATCTTCAAGAGCCAGTTGTGAGATAACGGTAGAACGAGTTGGCAAATGGTCACCAAATATGCGGGCAAATGCGGCATCAAATTTCTGAAAATTACTTCGCTCGGTAATCCATACACCGGCTTTTACGACATTTTCTGGCCCCAAATTATATTCAGCCAGGACCTTAAACTGATGAGCAAGAATTAAAGCTGTCTGCTCTTCAACATCACCTTGGATTTTGCCGTTGCTATCGAACGCAAGCTGGCCGGATAAGAACAGAAATGAGCCTGATTTTATTGCTGGGGAAAGGTGTGGCATATTGAGATCTCCTTTGATTATCTGCTGGAGGTGATTGTGTCAACATGCACGGTGGGAGGCAATATCTTAAATTTGCACAATACTCATGCATTATTTGCATGAATCAGACGTAAAAGTAGCACTAACTATTATTTCCATGGTGCCGCCTGAAATAGCTGTGAAATCCATTCACCAAATGCGCCTGTGCGAGCTGATATATAGTGACGCGACGCTCGAACCAGATAAATTCCTCCATCACTATCAAAATGCCATTGCGGCATTAATTGCACTAAGGACCCTGAATGTATGTCTTGAGCAACAAGCCACTCTCCAGCACCAAGTATTCCAATGCCAGCCTTTGCCGCCTCTAGCATGGCGATACTATCGTTAGTGACTAAGGTTCCGTTGGTACGAACCATGGCTAGTTGTTGTCCATCGGACAGGCGCCATATCGGGTAGGAGTGAATACTGGGGTTACCGATACAGTTGTGTTCAAGTAGTTGGTCTGGCTCTAGAGGCGTTCCATGCTGTTGCAAATAATTAGGTGACGCAACGAGAATTCGTTTATGGCTGATCAGCTTACGTGCAACGAGACGACTGTCGGTCAGATGCCCAATTCGAATAGCAGCATCAAAGCCACCTTCAATAAGATCGACATAATTATCGCTATAGCTAATATCTAGCTCTAGATTGGGATACTTCACCATGAATTCCGGAATTTTCGGTGCTAACCACAAACGTCCCATAGTGGCTGGAAAAGCCAGTTTTAGTCTTCCACTTAGATTATTCGCGTTTTCAGTCGCTTCTTCCTGCGCTTCCTCTATAAGGTCAGTCGCTACCCTATATTTATCAGCGAGACGTTTGCCTGTATCTGTTAGTTGAACTTGGCGTGTCGTGCGTTCAACCAAACGAACCCCCAGACGGGTCTCCAATGACGCTATACGTTTAGAAATAATGGTAGGATGTCGTCCAATTGCTTTTCCGGCGGCGGCAAAAGTTCCGTTAGCAGCAATGGCTAGCAGTGCCGCTATTTCATCAATATGTTGGCTGTTTATTTTCATTATAAATAGGGGCCTGCAGTCTAGTAAACACCTGCGAAGTTGTACGGAATCTGCTAGTGTTTTAACAATACACGAGGTAACGTCCTGATTTTTCCCTGTATAGGTTAGCGATTCAGGAATTAAATATGTCGAATAATTCTGGAATAGTATTAATCCATTGAGTTTTAAGGTAACAACGCTTTTTTTAGTTCGTCAATATCCTCTTCAATTGCTGTTTTCAACCCTCGTTTTTCTAGCCATTGCCTACCCCATATACTTAGATCCAAAACAAGCTTATTTAGTTCCCTCCCCTCTTCACTCAGTGAATACTCAACCTTAGGCGGAACGACAGCATAAACCTTGCGTAGAACTAGTCCATCTTCTTCCAGCTCGCGTAGCTGCTTCGTAAGTAATCGTTGATTAATACTAGGCATAAAACGTTGTAGTTCACTAAAGCGGAGGGTTCCATCTTTGAAGAGATGATAAAGGATTACTCCTTTCCATTTTCCTCCCATGATATGAAGAGCTGCTTCCATGGAGCACCCTGGGGCTGAATCGTAGTTACGTAATTTCTTCATGTTCACCTCTAAGTTACCTTTAGGTAAGTATATGTATTTTTTTGCTGTATTTAATAATTTTGTTTATATGTTAGTTTAGTTAGCCTTAATAGCAAGTCACTTTCTGGAGAAATAATGTCAACCTTACTTTTTGAACCAATTACCATCAATGGTATTGAGTTTCGCAACCGTATTGCGATGTCCCCCATGTGCATGCACTCGGCGTCAGATAACGGGCATATTAATGATTTTCATGTAGTCCATTACGGAGCTCGAGCCCTTGGAGGAGCAGATCTCATCATGCTGGAGACAGCCTCAGTATTACCTAATGGACCCATTGGACCTGGTGACATCGGCATATGGGATGATAGTCATATTGAAGGTCTAGCACGGGTGACTAGCGCTATTCATCGCTTCGGTTCCAAAGCGGGTGCACAAATTGGTCATGCTGGGCGTCAACTGGGTATTGACTTACCTTCAATTGCACCTTCTGCGATTCCTTTTACTTCTGATTCTCGCGTGCCACAAGCTATGACTGTCGATCAAATTAAAGAGGTCATTGAAGCATTTCGCCAAGGTGCGCGCCGTGCTCGTGAAGCCGGTTTCGATGTAATTGAAATTCACTGTGCACACGGATATTTATTGAATCAGTTTTTGTCACCATTGGCGAATAAACGTGCGGATGAGTATGGTGGGAATCAGGAAAACCGTTATCGTATTGTGCGCGAAGTTATTGATGTAGTACGCAGCGAGTGGGACGGCCCACTGTTCCTTCGTATCTCTTCTACGGATTATGCTGAAGGCGGTAATCGGCCAGAGGACTTCCTCGTTTACGGTAAGTGGATGAAGGAGCAAGGTATTGATCTTATTGATTGTTCAACTGGCGGTATTGCTATGGTTGACGTAAACACTTATCCGAACTATCAGGTTCCTGCGGCTGAACTTCTTCGTCGAGAGTTGGACATCAAAACAGGTGCTGTTGGGCTTATCGAAACTGGTCGTCAGGCGGAAGAAATTTTACAGAATGGTCGTGCAGATTTTGTTTTTGTAGGCCGAGATATGCTCAAAGACCCTTTCTGGGCTCGCACCGCAGCTGATGATCTAAAAGTGGCTATTTCAGTGCCACCACAATACACTCGTTACGGCTCTGGCTGGCAGCGTTCACAACCAAGATTACCTGCCGCGCCATTAGGTATAACAGTGGAGTGCACGAACACCTGATGTTCAGGGTTCGATATATTCCGGTTTTTTACCTTCAAATTGAAATACAGGATCTATCCTGTTATCCCCCTGATAGGGCATATCAAGGGGATAACCTCGTTGAAAAATCAGATTAATAAATCAGATTGATCTAATATAGCAAATACAGTCAGTTAAGTTGACTTGGATAAACCAGTTGCAATGATTTTTATCTCGATGGCTGCTGAATCTAAGACAATAAGTTCAAATGTCGTTAAACCACAATCAAATCATCAGAATCTAGACAGTTCTTTAAACAATTCGATACCTGTAGTGATTCATCACTTGCTAAACTAGTAAAATACTTGGCAAGGCTTTGTCCAGATATAAATTGCGTTTTCTATGACACATAACATATCGGTCGGAGATATATAGAAATGCGGGCCGGTGCACCATTACCGGCCCGTGTGCTTTCTAACTACTTGCGTCGGCCAAACGGCCAACGTCTCATTTTGTCGATTTTATCGACCGATCTCGTCATGTCCTTGTAAACACGCCCGGCTAACCTGTTTTGGAATACCTCCATTTTGTCAGCAATGGCTTTCATCTTCGGGCCGTGTCCGGTGTTGTACAGCCACTGCCCAAAAAAATAGAAGACCAGCATCACAATGAACATCACTGCGAAGAAACCAATTACCTCCGCAAGGGTAGCGTCCAAAGGTGATGGTTTCTTGCCTGCCATTGATTGAGTAGTTGTAGCGAAAGGAGATAGACCCCGCTTTGGTGACAGCAACATAGAGGCCATCACGGTCATTGACTTTGTAAAGTTTATCTTTGGGTTTGAGATTGCGTAGTTTGGTATCAGTCAGCATGTTTCGACCTATTATTATTGTTTAATACCATGCTGAAACACCCCTAAAAAACCAGAGGTTAATCTTTATAAAACAAATAGATATAAAAATTTAATACCATGCCCCATCAAAAACACTCAGCATGGTATCGGGCGTAATCCATGGCATTAATGATGAATCATACCCATCAAAATACCACGGTCAAACCGTGCTTGGCGTTGCCAGACATTGCCAAAATTGACTAAGCCAAAAACAAAAAAAGTCCGCAATTACGCGGACTTAAGGTTGATTTCGTGCCTGTTAATGCCAGACCTTTCTTAAAGGAGGATTATTCCCACTCAATAGTAGCCGGTGGTTTACCAGAAATATCGTAAACAACACGTGAGATACCGTCAATTTCGTTAATGATACGGTTAGAAACCACACCTAAAAACTCATACGGTAAATGTGACCAACGCGCCGTCATAAAGTCGATAGTTTCAACACAACGTAGTGAAACAACCCAATCATATTTACGTGCATCGCCCATAACCCCTACCGACTTAACAGGTAAGAATACAGTAAACGCTTGGCTTACTTTATGATAAAGCTCAGCTTTGTGTAGCTCTTCAATAAAGATAGCATCAGCACGGCGTAGTAAATCACAGTACTCTTTTTTAATTTCGCCAAGTACACGTACACCTAAACCTGGCCCTGGGAATGGGTGGCGGTAAAGCATGTCGTACGGTAAACCAAGCTCTAAACCAATTTTACGTACTTCGTCTTTAAATAATTCACGTAATGGCTCAACTAAGCCCATTTTCATGTCATCTGGTAAGCCGCCCACGTTGTGGTGAGATTTAATTACGTGTGCTTTACCTGTCGCTGAAGCGGCTGATTCTATTACGTCTGGGTAAATAGTCCCTTGACCTAACCACTTCGCATTTTTAAGCTTTTTAGCTTGCTCATCAAATACATTAATAAACGTATGGCCAATGGCTTTACGTTTTTCTTCTGGATCTGATTTGCCCGCAAGGTCAGCTAAAAATTGCTCCTCAGCGTCTACTTTAACAATGTTTAAGCCAAATTTATTGCCAAACATGTCCATAACTTGCTGACCTTCGTTTAAGCGAAGTAAGCCATTATCAACAAATACACATGTTAGGTTTTCGCCAATTGCACGGTGAATCAGCATTGCTACAACAGATGAATCAACACCTCCTGATAAGCCTAAAATAACTTCATCATCGCCAACGGTTTCTTTAATGCGCTCAATAGCATCATCAATAATTTTGGCAGGTGTCCATAGCTTTTCACATCCACAAATATCAATTGCAAAACGCTCTAATAAACGTTGTCCTTGATGAGTGTGCGTTACTTCTGGGTGAAATTGTACGCCGTAAAAACGTTTTTCTTCGTTAGACATAGCAGCATGCGGACACGTTGGTGTTTTAGCTGTGGTGCTAAAGCTTGCCGGCACTTCCATTACTTTGTCGCCGTGGCTCATCCACACGTCTAAAACGCCGTTGCCGCCATCGGTAATATGATCTTCAATTGCATCGAATAATGCACAGTTACCCACTTTTTCTACTTGTGCATAACCAAACTCTTTTTTATCTGAGCTGTGTACACTGCCGCCAAGTTGAGCTGCCATGGTTTGCATGCCGTAACAAATACCCAGCACTGGCACGCCAGCGTTAAACACGTATTCAGGTGCACGCGGGCTGTTCTCTAGTGTGGTTGACTCAGGGCCACCAGATAAAATAATACCTTGTGGATTAAATTCGCGAATTTGCTCTTCGGTCACATCCCATGCCCACAGCTCACAGTAAACGCCAATTTCGCGGATACGACGCGCGATTAATTGAGTGTATTGCGAACCAAAATCTAAAATTAGAATTCGTGAATCGTGAATATCTTTGCTCATGAAGGATCTCGTAAAGTAGATGCTAGATTCCACTAATTTGCTTAGTGGCTATAAAAGAGGGCTGGTAATTCCAGCCCCGTAATTTAAACGTGTTGTTTAACCTAAGCGGTAGTTAGGCGCTTCTTTGGTAATTTGCACATCGTGAACGTGCGACTCACCCATACCTGCAGATGTAACACGTACAAACTGCGGTTTAGTATTTAGCTCTTCAATGGTGGCACAACCCGTTAATCCCATTGCGCTACGAAGGCCACCCACTTGCTGATGAATAATCGTTGCAATTGGGCCTTTATAAGCGACGCGACCTTCAATACCTTCAGGTACTAATTTGTCAGCTTGGTTAGATTTTTGGAAGTAACGATCCGACGAACCTTCTTTTTGATCCATCGCACCTAATGAGCCCATACCACGGTAAGATTTGTAGTAACGGCCTTGGTAAAGTTCAACTTCGCCTGGCGCTTCTTCTGTACCAGCAAGCATTGAGCCCACCATTACACACGATGCACCCGCAACCAATGCTTTAACAATATCGCCAGAAAAACGAATACCGCCATCAGCAATTACTGGAATGTCACGCCCTTGTAAGCCATCTACCGCATCAGAAATAGCCGTAATTTGTGGCACACCACAACCTGTAACAATACGCGTAGTACAAATAGAACCTGGGCCAATACCTACTTTAACCGCATCCACACCTGCATCAGCAAGGGCAATTGCGCCTTCGGCTGTAGCCACGTTACCGGCAATAATTTGTAAATCTGGGTAAGTTTCACGAGTTTGAGAAACACGGTCAATAACACCTTGCGAGTGGCCGTGTGAAGTATCGATAAGTAAAACATCAACACCCGCCTCTACTAATGCAGCAATTCGCTCATCAGTACCTGCGCCAACACCAACTGCAGCACCTACACGTAAACGACCTAGCTCGTCTTTACATGCATGTGGTTTGTCTTGCGCTTTTTGGTAATCTTTTACGGTGATCATGCCTTTTAGTTTAAACGCATCATCAACCACTAAGATTTTTTCAATGCGGTGTTCGTGCATTAAACCTAAAATTTCTTCGCGCGATGCGCCTTCTTGAACCGTTACCAGTTTGTCTTTTTTAGTCATAACGCTAGAAACAGGCTGTTCAAGCTTCGTTTCAAAACGCATGTCACGACCAGTAACAATACCTAGTAGGTTATTTTCGCTATCAGTAACCGGGAAACCCGAGAACCCTTTTTCTTGCGAAAGAAGCGTCGCATCTGCAATGGTTAAATCGGCAGACACAGTAACAGGGAATGACACAATACCTGCTTCATAGGTTTTAACTTTACGTACGTTTCTCGCTTGTTCTTCAATGGTCATGTTTTTATGGATAAAACCAAGACCACCTTCCTGCGCGAGGGCAATAGCTAAACGAGCTTCTGTAACAGTATCCATAGATGCTGAAATAAGCGGCAAGTTAAGTTTGATACCACGCGTTAAGCGAGTTGAAATATTTGCCGTGTGTGGCAAAACAGTAGAATGACCAGGTACTAAAAGTACGTCATCAAAGGTAAGAGCTTCTTTAGCGATTCTAAGCATTTTGGCAACTTCTCACATGTGGATCTAAGATAAGGAATTGCGGCCAAATTTTAACAGCGTTGTGGGCATTCGTAAATAATATTTCGCAAATATTTATGATAAACTTGCCTTATAACTTGCCTCATAATAGTTTTAGGTTGTTTTTTATGTTTTCGAAGCCTTCGCAAACGGTTTACACCGTATCGCGCCTTAACAGAGAGATTCGTACAGTTCTTGAGCAGGGCTTTGCATCGCTAATTTTAACAGGCGAAATTTCTAACTTTATTACCCCTGCTTCTGGGCACTGGTACTTTTCGTTAAAAGATGAAAAAGCACAAATTAAAGCGGCTATGTGGCGCGGCAATAACCGCTCTCAAAGTTACCGCCCCGAAAACGGCGCACAAGTAACAGTAAGAGCCCGAGTTTCACTTTACGAACCACGCGGTGATTACCAGCTTATTGTTGAGCACATGGAACCTGCCGGTGAAGGCCAGCTTAAGCAAGAGTTTGATGCATTAAAAATGCGCCTAGCCGCAGAGGGCTTGTTTAGTTCAGCCTATAAAAAACCACTGCCGCAAAATATAAACCGTGTAGGTGTAATAACCTCAGCAACGGGCGCTGCTATAAAAGATATATTAACCGTACTTAAACGCCGCGCACCGCAATTAGAAGTCATTATTTACCCAGCCATGGTGCAAGGCAAAGAAGCTCATGTGCACTTAATTAACCAAATACAGTTAGCCAATGCACGCAATGAAGTCGACGTACTTATTGTAGGGCGAGGCGGTGGCTCGTTAGAAGATTTATGGTGCTTTAACCATGAGCAGCTTGCGCGCGCGATTTATCAAAGTGAATTACCCATAGTCAGTGCGGTAGGCCACGAAATAGACACAACCATAAGCGACTACGTTGCCGATGTACGCGCAGCAACGCCTTCAGCAGCCGCTGAGCTTGTCAGCCCCAACACACAAGAGCTACATAGTAAGGTTATTGAGCTCATTAACCGGTTAAATAATGCCTTTAAACACGATATGGCCGATAAGCGTGCTCTAGCAACACAGTTACAGCATCGGCTTAACTTGTGTCATCCGCGCAATCAACTTAATCAAAAAGCGCAGCGATTAGATGAGCTAACTATTGCCTTACAACAAGGCATGCGCAATCGCCTTTACCAACAAGAGCGCACGCTTAATAATTTAACCCCGCGTTTAATGCGTCAATCGCCCGATAAAAAGTTATCACAAGCCAGCCATCAGCTTATGCAGATACAAACTCGGCTTGAGCAAGCAATGCAGCACAAGTTGCAACACGCGCAAAATAGTTTAGCGCTGCAAGCGAGTAGGCTCGACTCGGTAAGTCCACTTAATGTTTTAGCGCGCGGTTACAGCATAACCAAAACCCAACAAGGCAAAGTGGTTAAATCGGTAGATCACATTAAAACGGGTGACGTGCTAATTACAGAGCTGGCCGATGGCGCTATAAAATCAACGGTGTTGTAAAGCTCTTTCAGTTAAAGCTCTGTGGCCATTAGTAAGGTTAGTTCGGTGTCGCTTGACGTTGAGGTTGTTCTTTTAAATTGCAACCAAAACTCTTGCTTCATTAACTTATCGTTTAGCTCTCGCCATTGGGTATGATCAAACGAGTCGTTATCAGTAGGTGCAGCAAGTTCAAATTTACATACGGTGGTTTTACACGCTGCACTAACAATCTCTGGGATAGAGCTTAGATCAGAGGTAAGTAAAAAATCTTGTAAAGCTACTTCTGTTTGATAAGCCCACTCTTCATTACGTATTTGCTCATCAAATTGCGCTTGCAAAACGGCTTGTGCATCAGAGGGGTCACGCAGCTGCTGCGCCGCGTTTTTCATCAAGGCTTTTTGCGCTGCTAATTGCTGTTTAAGCTGCGATACTTGCTCTTCTAAAGGAAGCTCATCTAGCGGTTGTGGATCTGGTTTAGGGGGATTATCTTTTTGCTCTATACGAGCGCTTTGTTCAGGGGCAGCGGGTACAACACGCTTTGCTGTTGCTTCACTGCTTTTAACTGGCTGAACAAAAGGTGCCTGCTGCTTTGTATCAGCATGTTGTAACTTTGCGGGGTTTGCGTCACTTGAAGATAAATTAAAGTAGCTCCACGTTAAACCTACACCCGCAATAAATCCTATCCCTAGTGTTAATAAGCTATTTTTGTTCATTTTAATTCCTTTTAAAATTATTTTTATTTATACAGGCTGCTATTACAGCATGGCGCTGGTGTGTGATTCGTTTTCAGGCTCTGGAGTGGTTAAAAAGTTTTGGTTCATACTTTGCGCCGGACACGGACAATCCGGTCTGCCAATAATTTTAGCCGGTACGCCTACAGCGGTGGTATGTGGTGGTACCGCAGTTAAAACAACTGAACCTGCGCCAATACGTGCGCCCTCGCCTACTTCAATATTACCCAGCACTTTAGCGCCTGCACCAATAAGCACACCGGCTCTAATTTTAGGATGACGGTCGCCCTGCTCGTTACCCGTACCACCGAGCGTTACCGATTGTAGTATTGATACGTTATCTTCAATTACCGCCGTTTCACCAATAACAATACCGGTGGCGTGGTCAAACATTATCCCTTTACCAACTTGACACGCAGGGTGAATATCAACCCCAAACACTTCTGAGGTTCGGCTTTGAATAAAACGAGCAAGCTCTTTACGGTTTTGCTGCCACAAGCAGTTAGCTAAACGATGCGCTTGAATAGCATGAAACCCTTTTAAGTTTAAAATAACCGTAAGGTAGGTTTCGGCTGCCGGGTCTCTGTCTTTAACGGCTTTAATATCTTCGGCCACATAAGTAAGCATACGGTCGCACTTTACAAACGCTTGGTCGAACAACTCACGTATTGTAAAAGCCGATACAACAGCATCTGCCAACTTATTAGCAACAATAAAGCTTAACGCCGAACCTAAACACTCATGGTTTAAAATGCATGAATACACATGACTTGCTAAAAGTGGTTCGCGAGTTACAACTTCATTAGCTTCACTGCGAAGCTGTTGCCAAATTTCATGACGCATAATACTACACTGCCTTAAATTGATATAAAAAGAGCCTTTTCCTAAGTTTAACGGATTTAAAGCCTAAGGTGTTAACGCCTTAGTTATTTGTTCTGGTTATTAGGTATAACTAAGAGTAAAAAAAATTATATGAGTGCTAAATCACTCACACACAAAGCATCTTTTCCTTTATCTTTTGCTTTATAAAGTAAATCGTCTGCTTCTTTGATTAAATACGCACAGGTAAAGTCACTACTGGGTGTAATAGTAGTGAGGCCTACACTCACTGTAAGGGTTTGGCTGGGTAATGAATGTTTATTTTCAATGTTTAACTGTTTTAATTTTTCTAAAATATCGTTCAATACTAACAAGGCCTGATCTGAGTTTGTATTTCCATACACTAATACAAACTCTTCACCACCAAAACGGGCACATAAATCACCTGGGCGTTTAGTAAATTCATTGAGTACTTTTGCCACCCTTTTTAAGCATGTATCGCCTTGTTGGTGGCCGTAAGTATCATTGAGTAATTTAAAATCATCTATATCAATAATAGCCAACGAAAGCGGCATACCTAAACGCTGACAACGATTCCATTCTTGCTCTAAAAAGGTATCAAAAAAGCCTCGGCTAGCAATATCAGTTAAGCCATCAATAGCGGCAAGTTTTTGTACTTGCTCTTCAGCCAGTTTACGCTCGGTAATATTTTGATGGCTAATAGCGTAATACGCTTTATCTGTATGGCTAAACGACACTACTCGCATCATAAACCAACGTTTTTCATCTTCACTATGGCATGGATATTCTAAATAAAAGTCGTCATTAGCCCCCGAAATAACTGATTTAATGTCGTTAAATGCCTTTAAACCAAAGCTATCTCCTTTTTTAGCAGCTTTTTCACACTCTGCTAAGTAATTTTGCTGCTCCCACATATCACAGCAAGCACAGTCGTTTTGCTCACCAAAGTTTTGCCAGCTTCGGTTTATATAAACTATGTCGCCGTTAGAATTAATAACCACTACTTGGTCGGGCGTGGTATCTAGTACCAACTTAAAAAACGCTTTATCGTCAATCACGAGCTTTCCATTTTAGCTTTGTTGTTAATCAGTATAATCAATAACAATTCTTTAACACAATATTGTTACTTTACTTCACGCTAGTTGCATAATTTATTAATGTGAAGTAATACTCCGTATGACAGCTAAATAGTCTATAAAAAATATAAAAATTTTACTTTTACATTAAAAATCAGATACTAAAGCAGCATGACAGGGTTACTGTCATATGCCAAACTAGCTACTGGCATACTACTGACGGCGTAAAAAATAAAAACAAACGCTAAATTAGCATCATCAACTCAACAAGGATAACGATGATGAAAAACGATATATTGAATACAAAAAAGCTTGGTTATAAATTTTACTTTCAAGATGGTGACAATCAAATAGCCTGTTTTGGAAGCTACTTCACTGGTAAAGAAGAAGTATTTGTAAACGATGACCTATTCAGTAAAAAACGAAATATCTACTGTGCAAGCACACACTCTTTTGCTTTTGAGGGCTCACAGTACCAAGTAAAATTTGACATGCTTAATATACTTACAGGACGTCTGGAGTGCACTCTTTATAAAAATAGCAGTGTGATAGCCAAACAAGTTCAAAGTAGTCTTTCAGACGATCCTAAAAAGGCAGCATTTTTTCTTGCTGGCTGTACATTAGGTGGGGCGGTGTTTGGCTATACAACGGCAACTATTGTTGAGCTATTTGTAGGGAAGCTTTAACGTGCAATTAAATCCTACAACAGTTAAATCGCTTAGAAGTAAGTTAGATTGGACGCAGCAACAGCTCGCAGATGCCTGCGATGTAAGTTTGCGGACCATTCAACGGGTAGAAAAAGAAGGCGCCGCTTCTAAAGAAACCACTATGGCGCTTTGCGCGGTACTTGAAGTACGCCAAGGCGAGCTAATTAAACTTGATGAGCCTATAAATAATGACGTTAAAAGTACGCCAACTAAAAGCTTTTTAGCGGGAGTGGTTATTAGCTCCTTAATAAGCTTTGCTCTAGGCGCAGGCTCAGTGCTTTTAGCGACTAACTAATATTACGTTTTAATAGCACTAATTAAATAAAAATGCCCCAGGCTATAAGCACTGGGGCATTTTTTATATGTTAGAAAAAGAGATTAATTACTGAAACACTTTTTCAACAGCCATTACTTCAATGCTGTTAGCTGGAATAGCTAATTTATAATCGGCAATGACTTTATCCTCAGCAACAAGCGCTGCTGGTTTTTCTGTGTTGTAAACCATTGGCGATGTTTGCTCTGACACTAAACGTTTTTTCATGTCTTCGCCGTCACCGGTAATAAACACGTACTGTACGTTATCTGTTTGCAGATTATCTTTAATCACGCGATTAACATCAGCAAGCGTTAGCTTTTCAAGTTTACTTGTCACGTATTTTACAAACGACTCTGTGTTATAAAATTCGCTATCAAGTGCATAACCTAATTGGCGGTTTTGACTTGCGACAAGCTGCGGTACGTAGTTAATTAAAAAGTTACGTGTTGCTTCAAAGTCTTTTTCGGTTAAGCCAGTTTTAATAAGCTTATCCAGCTCAAACAACGCGGTACGTGTTGCAAAGTGTGCATCGTTATTAGAGCGCAGCGGGCGTAACCAAATTTGGAATATTTGCTCAGAGCGCCCTAAGTTTGCATCAGGCTTAGTTTGAAACATGCCACGCGGGAAGTACTCAATGTAGGCGTAATCGCCGTAGTTCATACCACGTGTTTGACGAATTCGCTCATACAGGTATGAGTTAGAACTACGGTGCTCACCAAAGTACGAACGCACCAGCCAAAGGGCTGTCCAATCTTCACTACTACGAATAGTATCAATTGGGAAACCAAACGATACCGCAGTAGATTGCGCCGACTTTTCTACAATCGTGGCATGGTGGCCTTCAAGCTCTGGCGCATCAGGAATACTTAAACGGCTTTGCTCGCCTTTAGGTAAGGTTGCTAAGTCGCTCATGATTTCGGTTTTAAGCGCTTTTGGCACAGCGCCAATTAAACCCAGTGTTAGTTTAGATTGGGTAAGCTCTGTGTTGTAAAATGCTTTTACATCATCAAGCGTTAGTGCTTCTAAATCCGAAATATCACCGTAATTGTAGCTTTCGTATGGGTGATCTTTGTAAAGTGCGCTGTAAAGCACTTCTTTACCTAGCTCTTCATCGTTAGAGGCTTTTAAGCCCGACTTAATACCGTCGATCATTTCTTTTTTAAGGCGTTTAAAGTCATCGTCTCTAAAGCCTGGGTTAAGTAACTGATCGCTTACAAGCGCATACCATGTGGCAGCGTTATCTTTATGAATGCGCCCTTGGAATGACAGCATTTCTTTATCTATTTGATAACCAAAGCTGCCAGCAAGCGGATAAAGCGCTTTTTGTATGTCTTTGTAACTCGTACTTTGCGAGCCACCTTGAGCAAGCATAGCGGCGGTGAGCGCAGCAACCCCTTTTTTACCTTGCGGGTCTGCAGCAGCCCCTGTATTGAATAAAAAGTTTACATCAATCAGCGGCGAGCTATTCGTTTTATCAAGCACTTTAAATACGGGTGCCTCTGGCGCTTTATCACGCTTAGCTACTAATGCGTTTAAGCTTGTTTCTTGTTCAAACCCTGGCGCTTTATCAAGTGCCGACATAGTTACGGTAGTACGCGCGTCATCTACAAAATATTTATTAGCCACAGCTTTAATGTCTTGTGCTGTGATGTTGTCGGCCGATTTATAAAGCTGGTTAATAACCTCTGGGTCGCGCTCAAAATGCATATAACTTGCAAGGGTTGATGCAATCGCTTGTGATGAATCTAAGCCGTTAATAAAGCTGTATTTAAGGTTAGACTTTAAATCACTTAGTTTTTGCTCATCAACAAGTTCGGTACGTGCTTTTGCGTAAGTGCGGTTAATAGCATCGCGTGCTTTTGCTAAATCATCTTCGTTTTCTACTTTTACAAACACATGCAGTAAGCCAGGATCTTTTGTCTCTGGATTGTAGGTAAACATTTGACTCGCTATTTGTTTATCAACAACTAGCTCTTGGTATAAATCGGAGTTATTAGAAAAATAAAGCTGTGAGATTAAATCAAGTGCGGCTCTGTCCTTTTTAGCAGGCTCCCATGCAGCACCTTTGTAAGATACAAGCAACCAATGACCAGGCAAACCTTCGTTTTTCTCATGTACATATTTAGGTGCTTGCTGCGCAGGCTCAGCTTTAATATCGGCAACGTAATCGCCTTTTTCCCAGCCACCCCAATGTTTTTTAACCATAGCCATTGTAGCTTGTGGGTCAACATCGCCCACAATCACTAGCGATACATATTCAGGCTTATAAAACTTATCAAAAAATTCTTTACCATACGCCATTTGATCTGGCATGGCTTCTATATCTTCAAAAAAGCCCATGGTGGTATGTTTATAAGTGTGCGTATCAAACGCTTCTTCGCGTACTGCGCTCAATAACTTACGAATTGGGCTGGCGTTATTTTTTAAATATTCCCCTTTAACCGTTAGCGCTTCGGTTCTAAATTGCTCTTCGGTGTAGGTTAAGTTTTGAAAAATATCGGCTTCAATTTCAAGTACTTTATCAAGGTGCTGCTTTGAAAAGTTTAAATGGTAGTTTGTGTAATCGTTAGTGGTGTAAGCACGGTTATCGACCCCTGCATTTTTAAATATGGCAGTGTATTCGTCTTGCGGAAATTTTTTAGAGCCTTTAAACATCATGTGCTCAAAAAAGTGAGCAAAACCGGTTTTACCTGCTTTTACTTCATTACGCGAGCCAACCGATACCGGAATTTGCAGCGAGACGACATCGGGGTAATCAGTTTTAACAACCATTACGCGTAAGCCGTTATCAAGCTCTTCGATTAAGTACTCTTGCGAAAATACACGTTCGTCAGCTTTTGTTGTTTGCTGTTGTTGTGCCGTTTGGGTGTTTTCGCTTTGCTGTGTTGCGCAGCCTGTTAGTGCCAGCGATACCGCTAAGCTTGTTGCTAGTAATTTAAATTTCATTGTTATCCCTTTTTAAATTGAGCAAATTTGTTATTAGGTTTAATACTAACTCGCTTAGAGTATGCCCCAAAGCCACTAAATATAAGAGTCCATCGGCTATTTATAATGTAAACAACTGTGTCAATTCCCTATTTTAAAAACATTTAAGTATGAAAAAAGCTCAAGTTGATTGAAAAACTTTCACTAAATAAATCTATCTAGACGTCTAAATGGCTGCTATATTAAATTACATACATTGGACTAAGCTGGAATGAGGATTATGGCTTTATCACTACAAGAAAAAATAGAAGACACCAATCAAGGTGTTTATCTTATTGGTACTACTCCACCTAAAATTGGTACTGATAAAGCGCAACTAAAAATCATTGCAGAAAAACTACTTGCTCGCTTACACGAAATTGAATACGACGGCGTGATAATTTACGACATTCAAGATGAAAGTAGCCGTACAGATAAAGCACGCCCATTTCCGTTTAAACAAACTGTAGACCCACGTGAATACAGTCACTTACTACGTAATTTATCTGCTCCAGATGTCATTACTTACAAAAGTGTGGCACAACGTGGTGTAGAGGAGTTTAAAGGCTGGTTGGATGAAACTAAAAACGACTACGATTTAAAAAATGTCGTTTTAGTGGGTAGCCCCTCATCGGTAGGTGATATAAAACTAAGCTTGCCCGATGCCTATAAAACATTGGCAGAGCAAAGTGATGACTTCTTTTTAGGGGGCGTTACCATTGCTGAGCGACATTCAAGTAAGCGAAATGAACACGAGCGCCTTATAGAAAAAACAGCACAAGGTTGTCAGTTTTTTATATCGCAAGCGGTTTACGACGCGCAAGCAACTATAGAGCTAATAACAAGTTACGCGCGTACCTGTAAAGCACAGGGTATTACACCAAAACGGATTATTTTAACGTTTACGCCGTGCGGTGGCGATAAAACCTTAGAGTTTATGCAATGGTTGGGTATCTCAGTGCCAGAGGCCACTAAATGGCGCATGCTTGATGCAGACAATACCTTAAGTGAATCTGTACGTATTTGCCGAGAAAATCTCGACCTAATACTCAAAAGCTGTGCGCACCTAGATGTGCCACTGGGCTTAAATATTGAAAGCTTAACAAACCGTAAAGAAGAAATTGACGCATCAATAAACTTATACCGTTTATTAAAAGCCATCATGGAATTAAACCTAGCCGAAAAACAAATCGCTTAACGCCTTATTCACACCCTTTATAGCAAGCCTAATGGCTTGCTTTTTTGTTGCTATGTTTAAGTGTATTACTTTTATAATTATGCTTTTTTAGCCAATTTGTACGCTTGTTTATTTTTATACATTTGGTGATCGGCCAAATTTAATAACGTATCAAAAGGTTGCTTTTGTTTATTAGTAAAACTTTCGCCTATGCTAAGTGTCAGCGCGCATACGTTGTTTTCTAATAGTGCGTTTTTATACTCAATTTTTATTTTATCAATAATATGGCTAAGCTTACTTCTATCACTAATTTGCATTACTGCTACAAATTCATCGCCGCCTAAACGCCCTACTATATCAGCCTCTCTTAAATGTGTTTTTAAGGTATTTGCTAAGAGGATTAACGCTTGATCGCCTATTTCATGGCCATAAGTGTCGTTTAGTTTTTTAAAGTCGTTTATATCAATAAACAAGCAACACACATCAAAACCTAAACGCAGCGCTAAATTAAGTTTGTGTTGGGCAAGTAAGCTAAGTGCACGGCGATTATAAATATTGGTAAGCGGGTCAAGCATGGCTATTTCGCGCATTTGCTCAAAGCTATAAATAAGCGCTAAATCGTCTTCAATTAAATCACGAAGCTGCTCTATTAGCTCAAAATATTCATCGGTGTAACTGGTTTTTTTTGAATCTTTTAAACACAAGGTGCCAAATACTTCACCTTCAGGCCAGTGAATTGGCAAGCCTAGGTAGGATTCAACGCCATCTTCAATAACCTCGGGCATGGTATTCCACTGCGTATCGCTGCGGGTATCGCTAACATACAAAGTGTTGTTGTTTTCGGCTACATATTTACAAAATAAGGGAGTTTCGGGAGGGAGTATAGGGTTGGTTTCAAAGTGTGAGCCACCTTCATTAGCTCTAATAACTACACGATAACCTTTACTAGTAGCCTGAACTATATAACCAGAGGGGGCCGAAAAAAGCCCCGTAATAAGATCAATGGTTTTTTGCCATTTATGTAATGATATTTGGCCATCGACACCAGAAAACGCCCACTGTTCTGTTTCAAACATAACTATACCTCAGCTATTTAGTGGCCTTAGTATAGCCAAATAAATATGTTTAAGGCTACTTTCTGCGGCGTTTACTTGGTGCTCTTTGCCCGGTAATGCGCTTTTTATCGCGATCTTTACGCGCTTTGTTGGTGTTTTTACGGTTATCTTTAGGGGGCTTGTTTAAATCAGGCTCGTAACCTTCTAGCCATTGTGGTGCTAAACGGGTATCCAGTAGCACTTCAATTTCTTCCAATAACCATTGCTCGTCAATACTTACCAGCGACATGGCAAGGCCTTGCTCGCCAGCGCGCCCCGTACGGCCAATTCGGTGTACGTAATCTTCTGCTATGTAAGGTAGCTCAAAGTTTATTACATATTTAAGCGCTGGAATATCTAAACCGCGGGCAGCTACATCGGTGGCAACTAAAACCCGCGTTGTGCCTTCTTTAAAGTTTTGTAATGCACGGTCGCGCGCACCTTGTGATTTATCGCCATGGATAGACTCTGTTTTTAAGCCGTCTTTACACATCTCTTTGGCAAGTTTATCGGCCATTTGTTTGGTACGTGTAAATATAAGTACTTGGCGCCAGTTTTTCATGCCAATCATGTGTGATACAAGCTCGCGCTTTCGCTCTTCATCTACTGCGTAAATAACTTGCTCTACTTCAACCGCGGCTGAGTTACGTTTATCAACTTCAATCAGCTCGGGGTTTTTAAGTAGTTTTTTACTCAGCTCAAACACGCTGTCATCGAATGTGGCTGAGAACAATAAGGTTTGGCGATCGCCTGGAATGTGGCGCAAAATACGTTTTATTTCATCAATAAAGCCCATATCCAGCATGCGGTCGGCTTCATCAAATACTAACGAATCAACACTTGAAAGCACCACACTGCCTTTAACGATATGATCAAGTAAACGCCCAGGCGTTGCGACTATCACTTGCGCCGTTTTAAGCGCTTTAATTTGCGGGCCAATACTTGCACCGCCATACGCTAAAGCGCCTTGAATATTTGTGCCTTGAGCGTATTTTTCAAAGCTTGCAAACACTTGCTGAGCAAGCTCACGCGTGGGCGTTAAAATAACCACTCGGGCTATGCCTGGCTCATCTTTTTTTGGTGTATTTAAAAGCTTATGTAGTAGTGGTAATACAAAGGCGGCTGTTTTACCTGTGCCTGTTTGCGCGCTGCCCATTACATCGCTGCCCGCTAATATGTGCGGGATAGTTTTAACCTGAATTGCGGTAGGCGTGGTGTAATTATTTTGCTCAATTGCGGTTAGTAATAACGAATCGAGTTTAAGAGATGAGAACGATGTGGCAGACATAGGCTTAGCTTTAAAATAACAAAGAGCGCTATTGTACGCATATTACGGTACTGCGTAAATTAACCAGCTCAGAAAAGTATTCAGCCTAGCTGCATTCGCTAATCAATAAAAAAGGCGCTAAATAACAATGTATTTAGCGCCCTTTTTATACCAATCCGCTTAATTAAGTGATCTATTTTGAGGACAGATAAACGTGTTGATAGCTAGGCAAAAAATTCGCTATTTAGTTGTTCTAAATGAGAATTTTTTAACGCAGATAGCAACACTTTTAACCCCTAAAAATGATTAAGTATTATTGCGGATTGGTATTATAATTTAATAACGTTAGGCCGGTTTTAAGGTGGCTTTTCGCTCATTATAAAACGCGATTAAATCATCAACCGTTGCTTGGCAGTATTCACGAATACCCGACACCACCATGTGCTTTTCACCAAAACCCACTTTTTCGCCGTTTTCTAGTAAATTAAAGCGCAAGGTAATTTTGCCGCGCTTACCCGTGTACTCAAAACTTGGCTCAGCAAACTCAAGGGTTGGCGCTTGAATATTGATGTTATCAAGGTTAATGATCATCGACTCGTAAATAACCATAGGGCGCGCTGGGTTGATCATTACATCTTGCTTACCCATTAGCGGAATAATTACGTGCGGAAATGCAGCACCAGAAAACTCAACATAGTTTTTTATTAAGCTGTTTGTAAGTGTTGGGCATTTGCTGGTTTTACCTTCGCGTTTTACCTTTAAAATTACTTTGTCGCCGTTGGTTACATCAAACTCGTCATCCCCTTCTGGGAAATTAAGTTTGGTGTTTTCATCAACCATACCGGCAAAGGTAAATTCCATTCGCTCACTTATACCGTAGCGGTCTAACACTAAAGAAAAAAGTAAGTCTCCTGGCGCGCAAAACTTTTTGGCATCTTTGTCATGAAGTGGGTTGTAATCATCTGCAACGCACTTTGCGAAACGACACCCTTGCTCACGAGAGATAGAAACATAATCAGCATGCTGCTGAAAGTAAGGACTTAACATAGATTGTTCACTGCTTAAACTGCTTATAACCTGCCCATACTACCAGAAAAAATTTAAAGAGAGGTCGAATCACTTACAAATTCATACAATTAACTTAAGAATAAATGTTGCACACACCTGTTTTAGTTAGTAATTTAGGTACCAAACTAAATAAGGGACTAATTATTATGTTACGTGTTTTTGCAGTAATAAGCGTACTCACTACTTTGGCTGGATGTTCTAGCGTGACTTTTCATACCGATATAGATAACGATGTTTTATCTGAGGAAATTGGTACGTACGTTAAAAAACGAGATTTACAACAGTTTTATAGCGACCAAGAAGCACACGAAAGTGGCGCCACACTTTTAGGCCGAATAGAAGGCGAAAGCTGCAATGGCGACGGTAGAGGCGACAATAATATAAGCTACAATCGCTTAAAATCAAATGCTATAGATTTACTTAAAGCAGATGCAATGCGCAGAGGCGGTAATGCCTTCACTATAAATTCTTGTAGCGAAATCTCTGTATCGTATTGTGACCTGTCTGTTTTATGCAGCGGACAGGCTTACGACTATTAATAAATTATATATTAAGCGCAAAGCTTAGTAGTACGCGCTTTCCCGACTCAATTTTAGAAACGCTATGCTCGTATTTGTCGGGTCTAAATAAATACACGCGGTTAAACCAATTAATAATGCATTTTAAGCATTTAAAAACCCCACCAGCTTTAGGTTTTACTAGTACAAAATTAAGTTTGTAGTAGCGCCCTTGCTGTACTGGGTCTATATGGTTCATCACACTGTGATGTGTAGGATAAGTAACTAGGTTTATTGAAAAGGCATTACTGCTAAATAAAGCTTTGTTTTTTACAGGTGCAATCATGCTGCCTCCTTTTAATTTACATGCAGCATTGTAGCATTTGCTAAAGCGCCACTGCTTGCGCTAAACAATATCAAAACGCGATGACATATAGCCAAACAGCCTGAAACAAAAAAGCCGAGCTTAATTAATAAGCTCGGCTTTTTATAAAGTATGACTAAAGATTATGCACTTGGGTATGTGCGGTACGCACGCTCAATATTTTTAGCCTGCTTTTTAGAAATGCCTAAATGAGCAAGCGCTACACGTAAACGCGCACGTGATAAGTCTGAGCCTAAAATTTCCATTGCATCAAGTACTGACGTTGAAGACGTTTTACCCGTGATTGCTACAAATATTGGCTCTAAAAAGTCTTTAATTTTAAGCTCGTGGAATGTAGCAACTTCTTTTGCAATGGCAAAAATAGCTGACTTATCAAAACTACGTAAACCTTCAAGCTGCCATACAAAAAACTGTAGCGCTTGGCGTATTACGTTTTCGTCAGCTTTGCCCGCCGTTAACAGTGCAGGGTCGTAAGTTGGAATGCCGCCTACAAAATGCCCTGCTAAATCAACCATGTCTGAAAGCGTATTAATGCGCGTTTTAGCTTCTGGTAATACTTTAGCTAGCATTTCGCCATTAAACTTCCAATCAACAAAGCGCTGTACAAGCTCTTCGTCTGTTAGGTTTTCGCGGATCCACATGCCGTTTAACCAGCTTAGCTTATCAACATCAAATACTGGGCCACCAAGTGATACACGCTTCATATCGAAGTGTTCAATCATCTCGTTAAGAGTGAATTTTTCACGCTCATCTGGCATTGACCAACCCATACGGCCTAAGTAGTTAAGCACGGCCTCTGGTAGGTAACCCATTTCTTTATAGTAATTAATAGAAGTTGGGTTTTTACGCTTAGAAAGCTTTGATTTATCAGGATTACGCAGTAGTGGCAAATGCCCTAGTACGGGTGCTTCCCAACCTAAATCTTCGTAAAGTTTTAATAGTTTAGGTGCTGAGTTAATCCACTCTTCGCCACGGAAAATATGGCTTATTTGCATGTGGTGGTCATCCACTACGTTTGCTAAAAAGTACGTAGGGAATCCATCGGCTTTTAATAGCACTTGCATGTCTACGTTTTCCCACGGGATCTCAATTTCGTCGCGTAGGTAGTCGTTAAATTTAAAAGTGCCTTCGTTTGGTATTTTCATACGTATAACGTAAGGCTTGCCTGCGGCTAGGTTTGCTTTAATTTCATCTTCGGTGAGGTTTAAGCCACGGCCGTCGTATTTAGGGCGCAGACCTTCTGCCATTTGCTCTTCACGCATTTGGTCAAGCTCTTCGCTGGTTGCAAAACAGTAAAATGCTTTACCTTGCTCAACTAATTGGTGTGCGTATTTTTTGTATAAATCGCTACGCTCTGATTGACGGTAAGGGCCAAATTCGCCACCTACGTCAGGGCCATGATCCCACTCAAGACCTAACCAACGTAAGCTATCCATAATCGCTTGTTCTGACTCTGGCGTGCTACGAACTTGGTCTGTATCTTCAATACGAAGCACAAACTCGCCGCCTTGTTGTTTAGCAAAACAGTAGTTAAATAAAGCAATATAAGCGGTGCCAAGATGCGGGTCACCTGTTGGAGATGGGGCAACACGAGTACGGATTGTCATGATAATGTCTCTTTTAATAAGTGAGATAAAAATTAAGGGGGTCGTTTAAGCCGCTACTTTGTTTAAGTAAGCAATAATATCGTTAGATTCGTATAGCCACTCTACTTGGCCATTTTTTTCTATACGTAAGCATGGCACTTTAATTTTGCCGCCTTGTTCTAACAGCTCTTGACGAAATTGTTGATTATTTTTTGCATCACGCGTTTCTATTTTTAAGCCTTCGCGCTTAATTGCACGGCGTACTTTTACGCAAAACGGGCATGCTTTAAATTGATAAAGTTTAAATTGTGAGGTTTGCTGATCAAGCTGCGCTTGCACATCGCTTGCACGCTTTTTACTGCGAGGAGTAAATACAAAATTAAAGAATAAAATTATACAACCTAAAAACCAACGAACGAATTTCATGTTTTGTGCCTGCCTACAACAATTTAAGGAGCCAGATTTTAGCACAAATTTACAATCAAAAAAGCTCAATACTATTATCGGTGGTCACTTCTTCATTTACCTCAAGCTCGCTATAAGCGGTCACTTTATTACGGCCGCTATCTTTAGAATGATACAGCGCCATATCGGCTTGGTTTACGATACTAGATACAGTATCAATACTTGCCAGCTCTAAAAAGCCAATACTTATTGTAAGCTGCCCAACTTGCGGAAAAGGATACTCAGCAATATTTGAGCGCAAACGGTTAAGTGCTATATGAGCTTGTGCCTCGGTTTTGGTTTGAAATAACACCGCAAACTCTTCGCCTCCATATCTGAATACGTAGTCTTCTAGCCTAAAGTTATTTTTTAACAACCGCGCCACAAGTAAAATAACTTCATCGCCTATTACATGGCCGTAGCTGTCGTTTACGCGTTTAAAGTGATCGATATCTGCAATGGCTAAATACCATCGTCGCTTTTCGTTTGTATCATCACGAGGTAATAAAAAGCCTTTGCCTGAGACAATTTCGATCACTTTTTTATCAAAGGTTTGTCTATTTAAAAGCTCGGTTAAAGGGTCTAATCGCGATTTATGTAATAGCCCTAGCTGGTTGGCATAAATATTTAAAATATGCACGGCGAGCATTGTGGTGGTTTGCGCTAACTCTTTTGTGGTTTCTATTAGTAATATGCCAATTACTTTACCAAAGTAATACACCGGCACATACGTAGTTACTACACCTAAGGCGCGGCTTACTCTTATTTTGTTTTGGGTTACTTTATTAAGCAGCGCTAAGGCTTCGTTAGACTCTAATACTTCAAGGCGGGTGTGGGTGTTTATAAGCGTAGGCGGTAATTGCGCACTAAAGTGCTTATTAATATAAATAGCAAAATTTTCAACTTCGAGTAGGTCGCCAATAATCTGCACTAATGATGCATCTAAATCACTTTCTTCTTCTTGCTGAGTTAGACTGATTATCCATTCGTGCCCGCAATTGTTTGCCTTCATTAGTTTGCCTAAACTGTTTTAACTTCAATCAGTTTAGACAAAATCATCAACTTTGCTAATTAATTAACCAATACTTTTTAATTAGGTCGCATTGAGCTATGTGGATTAAAGTTTGTTTTAGCTAAGCGCTATTAAATCGTAGCGCGAGCTTAGTAACTTAGTGAGCTCAATAACTACTGCGCTGTTATTTAATAACTTACATACAGCAGAGCCTCAAACAGCCTATGCTTTGCATTTATGCTTTGTATTTATGTTTTTGTACAACCAGTTATTCTAAACACAACATAGGCTCTGCCTTGCTTAAATACCTAAATCCAGCCGCAATACTAATAGCCAATACGCAACACGCGCTATTTAAAAAAGCTAAAGCAAAACTAAAATAAAACTAAAGCAAAACTAAGTCGTCTCTGTGTAGCACCACAGCGCCACTATCAAAGTCGAGTAGCTCCCCTATTTGCTCTGAATGAGCACCTTTAATTTTATTTACTTCAACTTGGTTAAAACGTGTTAACCCTCGTGCAATAACTTGGTTGTTGGCGTCTATTAAATCTATTAAGTCGCCCCGCTCAAAACGGCCAAAAGCATTGGTTATGCCTTTTGCCAGCAGGCTTGCCCCTTTGTTTTGTAGCGCCGAAATAGCCCCTTTATCAATCATAATTTGGCCGGTACTTTTAGGGCCGGCCATTAGCCATTTTTTACGGCCATCTTTTGGCGCAGTAAGTTTTAAAAACCGCGTACCGGGTAATTGCTCACTCATGCATTTTAAAATAACGTTGTTGCCAGCGCCTTTTGCAATAATAACCTCTACCCCTGCGTGCCTTGCTACGTCGGCGGCTTGTAGTTTTGTGGCCATACCGCCGGTGCCTAAACTTGTACCGCTACCACCAGCCAGTTGGCGTAACTCATCGTTTATATGAGTGACTTCGTCAATCAGTTTTGCGTCGGTATTTGTGCGCGGATCGCTGGTAAATAAACCTTCTTGATCGGTAAGCAGTAATAGCTTGTTGGCATTAGCCAAAATAGCCACCAGCGCCGATAAATTATCGTTATCGCCTACTTTTATTTCGGAGGTTGCTACCGCGTCGTTTTCATTAATAATAGGCACCACATCGTGGCTTAATAACGCATTTAAGGTGTCGCGCGCATTTAAATAGCGTTCGCGGTCATCTACGTCTGCACGGGTAAGCAGCATTTGCCCTACGTTTATGCCATACAAGGCAAATAAGCTTTGCCAAATATGTATAAGCTGACCTTGCCCTACGGCTGCCAACATTTGTTTATCTATTAGGCCGCGGCCACAGGGTTTAATAAGTTGTTCGCGACCCGCAGCAACCGCGCCACTTGATACTAATATAACTTGGTGGCCTTGCTTTTTAAGTTCGCTACATTGGCGAACCAGCTCAACCATATGGGCTTTATCTAACTTATCGGTGCCGCCGGTTAGTACACTTGTACCAAGCTTAACAACAATTACCTGTTCCCTACGCATTATTATTTACTATTAAAATGAAAGATAAATAAACTTATACCAGCTCGGTATTTTTGAACAAGTTAAAATTATTCATGCTAGGATCGGCGTTAATTTAATTTGATAAAATTTCATTTATGCCAGCCAGTTTATGCCTAATTATTGCCACCTTTTTATGGGGTAGCTCCTTTATTGCACTTAAGTATGCTATTGCCGTTTACGACCCTGCACTAGTTATATTTTTACGCATGCTAACCACCTTAGTTTTATCGCTGTGTTTATGGCGTTATGTAATTAGGTTTGAGTATTTAAAAGGCGATTGGAAGTACTTATTAGGTATGTCGCTCGCAGAGCCATGCTTGTACTTTTTATTTGAAGGCCACGCAATGGAATACACCTCGGCCTCTCAGGCGGGAGTTATTGTTTCGTGTTTGCCTATTATTGTGGCGTTGATGGCGTTTTTTATGCTTAAAGAGTATATAAGTAAAGCCATTGTGATTGGGTTTACCCTGTGTATTGGCGGCAGTATTTTACTTACTTTGCTTTCACCAAATACCGATCAGGCCCCTAATCCATTATTGGGTAACTTTTTAGAGCTTATGGCCATGGTATGCGCGGCGTTTTACACCATTAGCATTAAGCACTTGGCCAATCGCTACTCGCCGTTAACGCTAATTGCTTTACAAGGCATAAGCGGCAGTGTGTTTTTTGCACCGTTTTTGTTTTTTATCGACTTACCAAGCGAAAACCAGCATGACCTAACCGCCCTTATGAGCATTTTGTATTTAGGCTCATTTGTCACCTTAGGTGGCTATGGTATGTATAACTATGCAATTGGCAAAGTCTCGGTATTAACGGCTGCGGCTTATTCAAATTTAATTCCTATTTTTACACTTATTTTATCGGCCATTATTTTGGGTGAGGTACTCGATTTTTGGCAATGGGTGAGTATATTTGTTGTTTTTGCAGGGGTGATGATAAGCCAACGACATCAAGAGCTGGTGGTAGACATACCGCTTAATGAAGCTGGCGATGACCCTATCAACTCAGCCGATACAAGCCATCTTAAATCAGTACCTGATGCCAGCGAGTCAAAAGGGTAACAGGTTAATAAATAAAGCCCTGGGGTTTGTAAAAATGCCTGCTGGGATTGATGAATTACCTCAATCCCCTTCACTTTATAATGCTGTATTACGCCACTTTGCAGCTGCAGCGTAAACGTTTCACCCACTTTAGTGTGTTTTAAAAATGCAAAGTGGGTATCGTTGTGACCCGCTATTAACGCACCGCCATGTTTATCTCCAAGCTTTGCCCCTGGTAAAAAGTGGCTTGGTGCAAATGCTAAATTACGACCACTTGCCCCAGCTAAAACGCTAAGCACTTTATTATGCACAGGCCAGTTAAGCTGCGCGGTTACAAAGCTGTCGGCGTAAAACCACGGTTTAACGCGAGCGTGTGGCGTAATAAGTGCCTCTTGCCAAGCCTGCTCTATTAATACTTGGGCAAGCCATGCCTTAGCTTGCATATAAGCACCATGAGAAAACAGCCCCAGCCCGGCGATTAATAAGCCCGCACTTAGCCACTTTTTCATTTAAGCCCTCGGTTTATTTTAAACGCGCCATAGCCAAGTAATAAAATGCAGCCCAGCAATATGTAAAGTCGGCTTTGCCCATCGGTTTGTGGTAAACGCATAGCCAGTCCTTGCGGCGCTGCGTTCTTGGCCTGTGCCGTTTGCTTTGCAGGCTCGTTTATTTGAGTGTGTTCAATAGCTATAAAAGCAGTAAACGGGCTCAGTAGTTGATGTGAGAGCGCAAGCCCTTGCACCTCATTTTTAACTGACTGTCGGTCATTATACAAAAGCAACGATTTAATTTTTTGGCGCGCCCACAACTTATCAATCCCTTTTGCGTTGGCGCTATTTTGTGCGCTTAGCTTTATATTTAAAGGGCCTTGAGCGGTTTGCCCACTAAGCGTAATTTGATTTGTATCATTTAGTTTTATAGCCACCATTATTGGCTCGCCAAAATATAAATCAGGCAAAGGTGATGGCCAAAAATCTAAACTGTGAGTGCTTTCATCGCGAAGTACTAAATTAGTGATAGCGGGATGAGCAAGCTTATCAAATAACTGCTGCATTTTAGGCTGCACCTCATTTGTGCTGCCAATAAACGTAAATGACCCTTTACCTATATCAGCTGCGCGGCGCATAAAAAAGCTATTGGGTGCACTGCCAATGCCTACAGTAAATAAACGGCTATCACCCAATTTACGCTGAATATTTTTAAATAAGGCATCTTCGTTACTTACACTGCCATCCGTTAAAAACACCACTTGGCGTACAAAGCCTTCAAAGCTGCTGCCATCAAGTACCGCATCAAGTGCACCTTGTATTTCGGTACCACCGTCGGCCTCTAGGCTATAAATAAAGCGCTCAGCGCGGCGTAAGTTAAAGTCACTAGCAATAAGGGGTTTATCGCTCATGGGGGTAACCACGTTATCAAAGCCAATAATGTTAAAACTGTCGTCGCTATCAAGCAAAGACAGCGCATAAAACAGGGCCTTTTTAGCTTGCTCCATAGATTGCCCGTGCATAGAGCCTGAGGTATCTACAACAAACACCATTTCGCGAGGTAGGCGCTGCGTTTGTGTAAAGTGATCTGCTGGCGGCATTAGCATAGCAAGCCCGTATCGGTCGCCATTTTCAAACTGCTGGGTAAAAAATGCTGCTTGTGCGCTTTCTTTTTGCAGCGGTTTAAACTCAAGTACAAAGTCGCGATTAGCCCCCGTTTGCTCATTTAAAGCAACCGTATATTGCCCAAAGGCCGGGTTTTGTACTTCAACATGATGAAATTTAGACGTTATATCTACAAGCTCTAAGCCTACATCTATATTAATATTTAAACTAAATTGGCTGCTTGGCGCCTCGCTGTGCTGCGTTTTGCTATACACAGGACTTAACCACCCCTGAGGAGCATGAGTTAGGCTAGTTTGCTCAGCTTCAATATTTGCGCTTATTGTGTGATAGCGCGGCGTAATAGTACTTGGGAAGCGAATAGCAAATGTGCCATTGTTGTAATCAATGATCTCTTGGTATTCAAGCTCTATCACAATTTGCTCGCCAGGGCCTATATTTGCCACGTTAGTAATAAACATATTAGCGCGCTGCTGGCGTACAAGTGCGGCTTGCTTTCCTGCATTTTTAGCTGCCTGATACTTTTTTTCGGCCTCTACTTTTTTATCTATTTGGCCTTTTATGACTCGCTCACCTATGCGCATCGTCATCGCATGTACGGCGCTTTCATCAGGTAGCGGAAACACATAACGCGCATTTACCGCAAACGGATTATCGTTTTGATAAGTTTGCTTAACAACCACGTGATTTATCAGCCCGGTTAGGGTCATGTTAGCATCGCTTTTTAATATAATTGCCGGCGCAATAGATGCACCGCTGCTGTCAAAAAGTTCAAGTTTGGGCGACTGTGCACGGCTATTAAAACTAAGTAGAAGCACAGCCACTAAGAAAATAAAAATGCTTACTTTAGTAAGCATTTTGGTTGGGTTACTCAACATAAAATCACTCCATCGAACGCTTAACTTTACTCAAATAAAAGTGGCTTTAGTTACTTGCCGTTTGGCCATTTACTGGGTTTATTGAGCGGGTAGTAAGTGTTACGCGTCGATCAAAAAAGTTATCTTCTACGGTATTGCTGCGCGCTAATGTTTGTTGCTCGCCAAATGCCTGCGCACTTAAACGTGTATGGCTAATGCCGTGCTTTATAAGGTAACTTTGCACTGCGTTTACACGTTTTTTAGACAATAAAAGATTCGCTTGCTCATCACCGCGCTGATCGGCAAAGCCACTTAAATCTAATGCTAGTTGCGGCTGATTTTTTAACAGCACCACAAGCTGGTCTAACTGCGTAGCAAAGTGCGGGGCAATAGCACTTGAGCCTGTTTTAAATTGTACTGTCATGGCAAGTAAGTTATTTATTTGCGATTGCGTTAATTGCTCATTTTGATTAGTCAGTACATCTAACTGCTGCTCTAGCCTATTGTTTTGATTAAGTACCTTTTGGTAGTCGCTGGTTTTTTGCTGCATCACTGTTATTGCTCTCTGCTGCTGGGCAATTTTGTCATCAGCTACTTTTGAATCACCAATTAAGCCCCCGGCAAATGCGCCAATAAAAGCACCAATTGGCCCACCAACGACACCACCAATAATGGCGCCAGTACCTAAGCCAATGGCGGTTTCTTTATGTGCTTCTTTAGAAGGGGTGTTAGCGGCTGCTGCAAATGCAGGTGTACACACTGTGGCTACTAGCGTTAATGCGATTAATGTCTTCTTCATAATGTAATCCTTAAACTTGTTTTAATTTGTGATGTTTTGTTTTGATGGTTGTATTAAAACAGCTGCAAGTGGCAACAAAGGGGAGCAAAAATGGCAAACCGCTGAGCAATTGTGGCAAAAAAATGGCAATTGCCTTTTTAAGCGTACATAACTGAAAAACTTCGATATAGTGCGTTTTAAAATAAATAAGGGTGAGTAGAATGAAAAAAATAGCCATCATTGAAGATGAAACCGCCATCCGCGAAAACTATATTGAAATGCTTAGCGCCCAAGGTTACCAGGTAAGTGGTTTTGCTGATCGCGTCAGCGCAGAGATTGCATTTAAAGATGCCCTACCCGATTTAGCCATTGTTGATATTGGTTTAGGCCACGAAATAGACGGCGGTTTTTTGCTTTGCCAAACCTTGCGTACGCTTTCTAAAACACTGCCTATTATTTTTTTAACCGCCCGCGATAGCGAAATAGATACCGTGTGTGGCCTGCGTATGGGCGCCGATGACTACCTAACAAAAGATATTAGCTTAGCCCACTTGGCTGCCAGAATAGGCGCGCTATTTAGACGCATGGAAGCGCTTGAGCAACCCGCCGATGCTAATGCATTAATTACACGCGGCCAGTTAACGCTCGACACCCAGCGCATGCAAGTATTTTGGCAGCAGCAATTGGTTGATTTAACCGTGACCGAATTTTGGATGTTGCACTCACTTGCGCAGCGCCCCGGCCATGTAAAAAGCCGTAACGATTTAATGAGCGATGCAAAAATTTACGTAGACGACAGCACTATCACTTCGCATGTAAAACGCATTCGTAAAAAGTTTATCGCCCTTGATAACAACTTTGACTGCATAGATACGGTGTACGGCATGGGCTACAGGTGGGAACAACGCTAATGTTACGATTTGGCCTGCGCAGTAAATTTATATTACTGTCGTGTTTTTTGTTTTTACTGCCTTGGCTTGGCTACGAGTACGTGTGGGAAATGGAAAAGTTTTTACGCCAAGGCCAAGAAAAAACCCTCGTAGGCACCACTCGCGCGCTCGCCACCGCCCTGCATGAACGCCCAGCACTTTTTGATGAGCAAACCAACTTTTTAGACCAGGTAGTAAAAGGGCGCGACTTATATGCGTACAATCTTAAAAACGCCATTCAACTCGATGGCAAACTGAGCGACTGGCAAAGCTATCAACCACTCTTTTGGCATTACGATAAACGCTATTTACAAAAAGCAGACAAGGGGCATAAAGCTGAGGATTTATCGTTTGATCATATGGTTGGCAAGTTTGATAACTACTTATATGCCGTGTTTAAAGTAACTGACGATCACCTTGTATATCGTGCTAAAAATAGTTTAAGCATTACTAATAACGACCATTTAATAATTGGCCTAAAAAGCCCAGCCGGAGATTTTAATACGTACATTATTGCTCCACGCCAAGATGGCTGGGTAAATGCGTTTGATGCTAATACCAAAACACCGTTTACAAAAATTCAGGGCTATTTTATACGCACTGAATCAGGATATAACGTAGAGCTGCGCTTTCCTATAAATATGCTTGGTAACAAGCTAGGCTTTGCCGTGATCGATATCGACACAAAAAAAGCGCCGCTCGATTTTAAAACAATGTCGACCTCTAATTTAAATAACCCAAGCGATTTAGGCTCGGTATTGGTGCCCTCACCAGAAATTAACCGAATTTTAAAAGGTATGGGTCACAGTGGTAGCCGTATTTGGGTGGTTGATAATCATCATCGCGTATTAGCGCAGTCAGGCACAATTCAAAATGCCGATGGCGTATGGGCCGACGGCCTTAAAAACCAGCCGCCTAAAAATGCCTGGCAACGCTTTGAGCAAACGTATTTGCACCCACTTTATTATAAAATTTTAACTCGCCCAGAGAACGAATTTTTAGATACCCTGCACGATGTTGCCTCTATGCAAGGCACGCATTTAGCTAAGGCACTGAAGGGGCAACCAGCGTCGTCTTGGCGGTTAACCCCCGACAGTAAAGCCGTTATTTTATCGGCGGCTTACCCTATTTGGATAGAAGATAAAGTGATTGGCGCAGTAATCGCCGAGGAAACCACTAACGGTGTACGCACCCTACGTAATAAATCGCTGGAAAAGCTTTTTAACGTTATTTTAGCGGTGATGCTAATTGGCACCGTTACGTTGTTCTTTTTTGCCTCGCGTATTTCGAGCCGCATTAGGCGACTGCGCGACACCGCAGAGCAAGCTATTGATGCCCAAGGGCGCATTACCGGCAGTATTAATTACAGCGACTCAAACGATGAAATAGGCGACCTTTCACGAAGTTTTGCCAATATTGTTGGCCGCTTAGGCGGGTACACTAATTATTTAGAAAATATGTCATCGCGGTTATCTCATGAGCTACGTACACCGGTGGCTGTGGTTCGCTCTTCTTTAGAAAACCTACAAAGCTTGGAGCAAAATGAGCTTAGCCAAAAATACCTAGAGCGAGCTAGTGAAGGGGTTGAGCGATTAGGTAAAATAATAACCACCATGAGCGAAGCCACGCGCCTTGAGCAAAGCATTCAAAGCAACGAGAGCGAGCCGTTTGATTTACAAAAAGTAATTAATGGCTGTATGCAAGGCTACCAGCTCACTTACCCTGAGCAGTTATTTGAGCTTGATGTATGCCAAAGCCCTTTACCTATGCAAGGTGCCCCCGAATTTATAGCTCAGCTACTTGATAAGCTTATTAATAATGCACTGGAATTTAGTGAAGCAAATACAGCTATTAATGTAGGTCTTAAGCAAAGCGAAAATAAAGCAATATTAACAGTGAGTAATACAGGCCCCGCCCTGCCTGAAGGGCTAACTGAGCATATTTTTGATTCTATGGTGTCGGTGCGTAGCCAGCAGATGCAGCAGCAACCGCACTTAGGTTTAGGGCTTTATATTGTAAGGCTGGTGTGTGATTACCACAAAGGCAGTGTCACTGCGCAAAACAACGAGCGCGGTAATGGCGTGGTGTTTAAAGTAACCCTGCCTTTACAAAGCTAAGCTGTGCATAAAGTGGCGCCCTACTGAGTCGCCCTTATTTTTTGCACATCGATTACAATTTACTACAACTTAAAATGTAACTATTCACTTTTAATTCAGTCAAACGGCCATACCCTGAACGCTAATTAAGGAGAATAGATCATGAACAACCCACTTGAGCGTGAAGAGATCGAATTTATTTTTGATCTATACAGGCCCCAAGAGCAAGCACCTAGCTTACCTTCAGAGCCTGCCACCTCTACATATAAAAACTTACGACAGCCAGAACAAGTTAAAAACGAAGGCGTGTCTGAATACCTCAGCTAGTGTATTGCCTATTGCGTTGCTTGCTCGTTTTGTAAAAACGCTTTAATGCAGTTTATTTCTGCCAGTTTTACCTCTTCGCCTATTTCTGGGCCTTTTTTGCCATTTTTAAGTGCAGTTTGCACTACCTGCTTTTTATCCATTTTTTGTAATTCATTAAAAATTGCACGCAGCTTAGCCCCTTGCGGATAGGGCTTATTTACAAGTGTTTCTCCGCGCCCTTGCGCATCACATTGGCATGCTTGGGTAAACGCAATAAATCGCTCTGGGTGCACTAAAGCATTTAAATTAGTGACAATTAATTTATGAATCGTTTGTGGTCTTAATTGCTCCAGCGTATGGCATAAGGTGTGATTATCGCTGGTGAGTACGCCAATATCGCGAAAACGATTAGGCACTTTTAAACGCTCACAAAACTTTTCTACTACGGCTACCCCTTCGCGTTCATGGCCGCGTAAATTACCGCGTTTTTTAAAGCTCAGGGCCTTACCAAAATCATGAGTGAGTGCCGCAAACCGTGTTTCTAAATTAAAGTTTAAATCGGCAGCGCGCCTAAGTACCAACATAGTATGAACAAATACATCGCCTTCAGGGTGGTGGTTTGCAGGTTGCGGTACCCCTTGCATACTCTCTATTTCTGGGAAAATACCTAAGCCATGTAGTGCTTGGAAATACAGTTCAGGGTGTTTTTCACCCAGCGCTTTTTCGGTTTCGAGCCATACGCGCTCGGGCACTAAATGATTAAGCTCACCTTTGTTTTTAAGCTCACGCATTAATGCATAAGTACTTGGGTGAATACGCCATTCACTTCCGTAGCGTGCTAAAAAACGGGCTATGCGTAATACCCTTACCGGGTCCTCTACAAAGGCTTCTGTGGTGTGGCGCAGTATTTTATTGTGTAAATCGCTTTGGCCATTGAAAGGGTCAATAACGGTGCCGTTTTCATCAAGTGCCATTGAGTTTATGGTTAAATCGCGCCGTGCTAAATCTTCTTCAAGGGTGACATTAGGGCTGGCATCTACCACAAAGCCGGTATAGCCTTTACCGCTTTTTCGCTCGGTGCGGCCCAAGGCGTATTCTTCTTTTGTTTTTGGGTGTAAATAAACCGGAAAATCACTTCCTATAGGCACAAAACCAAGCGACTCCATAGTTTGGGGTGTTTCGCCTATAACAACATAGTCGTTATCTTTTGATGCTATATTAAGTAGCTGGTCGCGTACCGCGCCACCAACAAGGTAAACTTGCTTAAGGTTGTGTTTCACTGTTTATCCTAATCACACTGGGTGGTTATTTGTTGTCGATCATACCATTAAAATCACCATAGTTTGCCAAGCTTAAGTAAGCTCATTACAATAGCGCTTTATTTTAAGCCATAGCCTTACATTCAATGAAAAATCATTCATCAAAAAAAGAACTTATGCTACTGCCTATATTACTTGTGGTTATTGTAATGTGCGTGGCGGGTCACTTTTTACTACAGGCTAACTTTCAAGATAGCAACATGGTTGAATACATGTTGGCAGCGCTGCCCTTTGCGATGTTTGGCCTAGTTATTGTGGCATTTAAAATGGCAGCTAAAAGCGAAGCCAATGAGCAAAGCGAGCAAGACTCTTAATTTTACTGTTAAAGAATATAATACCCAAACCAATCTGGTTTTATTGGTTGAGCATGCCCACTTGGCGTAAGCTTAATATTTAATTGGCTGTCGAGCAGGTCTATAGCAAAGCAGTCATCTACATCATGTAAATCATCTTTATGAATATGGCTAAGGCCTGCAAGCAAATCTCTTTTAGCGCGCTGCTTGGCCTCTGCTGCGCTACTGGCAACATACAATGCAAAGTCGTGTTGCTCAGCCATAGAGTCGCTTCTGTAAGCGCCTAAATTAACAAAATACAGCTGCTTATTTTGCTCAACGTAGGTATCAACGACTTCTACTTTATAACCGTCGATATGGTTAATTGCCATGTAGCTGTCCATATGCACATTGTTTTTATCGCCCACCCATTGGCTTTTTAGCTTTGAATAAGTTTGCTCAATGCTTTGCCCTACGACAAAGCGAATATCGTGCATTTCTATGTGGCAGCCTTGAATTCGCCCGCCCAGATACACCATAAATAACTGCATTTAATAACCTTACTCTTAAATTACACTAAATTATCGACATCAATATTGTGTTTTTTTATTAACTTATAAAAATCCGAACGATTACGTTTGGCAAGCTTTGCGCCTTCAGCTACGTTACCACCGGCCATTTTGAGGGTGTTTATTACATAATCGCGCTCAAACTCTTTTTTGGCATCATTTAGAGAAAGCGGCTCTGCACTGGCTTGGTTTGAGTTAAGTGCGTTTAACACTAAGTGCGCAGAAATTACCTCGCTGGCGCTCAATGCGACCACTTGCTCTACAACATTTTGTAGCTGGCGTATATTCCCAGGCCAGTCGTAACGTACTAGTGCATGCATGGCATCGTTTGCAAAGCGCTTTTCTTTTTGGTTCATACGTTTAGCAATACTTGCGCTAAAGTGCTGGGCGAGCAGGCTTATGTCTTCTCGGCGCTCACACAGCGGCGGTAATTTTAAATTAACAACATTTAGCCGGTAGTATAAATCTTCCCTAAATTGTTGATTGCTAATCGCATCGGGTAAATTTTTGTGAGTGGCCGATACAATGCGCACATCAATAGGAATCTCTTCTTGAAAGCCCACCGGGCGTATGGTTTTTTCTTGTAGTACACGCAGTAACTTAACTTGTAAATTAAGCGGCATATCGCCAATTTCATCTAAAAATAAGGTGCCGCCTTGAGCTTGCTGAAATAAACCTTGGTGATCTTTCACCGCCCCTGTAAATGCGCCTTTTTTATGGCCAAATAATTCTGACTCTAAAAGCTCCCCAGGCACTGCGCCACAGTTAATGGCCACAAAAGGCCCTTCACTTACATGGCTGTGTTGATGAATCGCCTGAGCCAGCAGCTCCTTACCTGTGCCGCTGGCGCCTGAAATAAGCACATTTACTTGGGCTGGCCCCAGTAATTTTACTTGCTCAAGTAGGTGCAACATAGCGCCACTGCGCGTTACTATATTACTTTTTTGGGGCGATTCTTCTGCGTTTACGCCATGTATTTCAATGGCTTTGGCTAGGCTGTCAAACAGCTCGTCTTTATCTACCGGTTTTGTAATAAACGCAAAAATACCTTGTTTTGTCGCCTCCACCGCATCGGGTATAGAGCCATGCGCTGTCATCATTATAACCGGCAGCGCTGGGTAGCGGCTTTGTAATTGGCGATGTAAGGCCATGCCGTCCATTTCGTCCATACGCAGATCTGTTATAACTGCATCAAACACTTGGTTTTTAAGAATTTGTAATGCAAGTATGCCGCTTTCACAGCTTGTTACTTCATACCCTTTAGACTCGATTCTTAGCGCGAGTAATTTAAGTAAACTTGCATCGTCATCAACGAGTAATACTTTTGCACCTTGTGGTGTGTGTGTTGCCATAATTACTGCTCCTTAGTGTCTTCGCGTAGTAACAGCTGCTGCTCTATGGTGGCTAAAGACGATAACGTTTGCTGCATTTTGTCATTTAACGCCTGTTGCTCTTTTAGGGCATTTATTTGCCGAGTAACATGCTGCTTTTGAAGCCATAAATATTGTTTTATTGGCTCAGGCCAAAAGTAGGCTAAATCGAGTTTTTGTAATCGTGTCATTACCTCCTCTGGTGCACTTGAGGTGTTAACACACATGAATTTAAAAAAACGTTTTAGCTCTTTTTCACCTAAATAAGTATGTAGGCTTGGCTTTACTTTAAAACCGCCACATTGATTAGCATGCCATGCAACAACACGTTCTGCGCTGGGGTAAACGGGGTCACTTTTAGGGCGCTTTTTAGGATTTGGCACCGCATTTTTTGCAGGCTCAACCTCCTGCGACACTGCTGCTGTTTGTGTGTTATTTGTTTCACACCCAGCTAAAACAACCGTACTACTGAGCACACATAAAATAGCTATTAAACGCGTACGCATGCTATTAAACTCCTTGATTAATTAAAGGTATTTTTATTGTAAATAAGCAGCCTTGGGGCTGGTTATGCTCAACACTAAGCTGGCCTTGTAACTGCTCAACCGACTCTTTTACTATGGTTAAACCTAAGCCACTGCCTTGCAGCGTAACATCTTTATTATGCTTGCCTTGGTAAAATGCGCTGAATATCTGGGTTTTTTCTTGCTCTTTAATACCACAGCCTTCATCGCGCACTTGTATTGTTAGTAGCTTTTGCTCAAGTGCTAAGGTTACATCAACACTTTGTCCTGTATTTGAAAATTTTAACGCATTAGAAATGAGCTGAATGAGGGTCATTTCTATCAGCTCTGCGGGTAATGCAAGTGGCTGTTTTGTTATGCTGTTGTGCCAATTTAAGCGTTGCTGCTTAGCCGTTAAGCGGTGCTCAAAATGGCTGTTTATTTTATTTATTAAATTGCCAAATTCGACTTCGCTAACGCTGTCTTTACTGGTTCTGATAGCGTTATAACTAAGTAGGCTGTCAATCATAGTACGCAGACGCACCATAGATTGGCTAATAAGCTCCAGTACGGCTTGCTGCTCTTTTGTAATGGGGCCGACTATTTCATCGCTAAGTAAATCGGTGCCCTCGACCATCGAAGCCAACGGCGTTTTAAGCTCGTGGGTTACATGGCGTAAAAAGGTATCTTTTTGTTGCTCAAGCATATGTAGCTGCTCTTGCACCCATTGTAGTTTTTCGCCTAATTCCACGAGCTCACTTGAGCCTTGCACTGCAATTTTTTGCTGCCAGTGGCCTTGTCCTAGTCCATCTATTACCGACGTAAGCCCTTTTAAGCGCTTACTTATGCGCCATAAAAAGCCCCCGCCCACTAGTAAAGTAAGCGGAATAAGCGCCACTAACCAGTTGATAAACGAGCTTTGTAAAGTACTTAATTCACTTTGGTTGTTTTGTATTTGCGCTGCATTCGTATCGCGCAACCACACCGTAAGCTCAGCCACTAAATCGCTAATAGGCACAAATAATGCAGCATCTTGTTGGTTATTTTCAATTAAAGCTTGATGAGTGCTACGCAATGTTTTTGCTAAGCGGCGCCACTGCATAGTGTATTGCTGTGTGGCACTGGCTTGGCTGAGCGTGTCGATTGTTTGTAAGGAGGATTGCCATTTTTCGTTTATTAACGTGTCGAGCGACTCGCTTTTTAACACCCAGTTTTGTCGCGTTGCCCGCTCTAGGCTATTAAGCTCTTGCTTTAAAAAATTAAACGACTTAGTAACTTGGTAATTATTACTGACAATAAGCTGGGTAACAGCGAGCTGTTTGTTTAACGCATTTAAAAAAACAATAACCACCAAACTAAGCGGCAGTAACGACAGCAGCATACTAATTATAAACTGACCTATTAAGTTAGGCCGCCAATTAAGCATTGCACGATACTTTTTAGCCAACGTTACAGGCATTATCATTTCCTTTTATTATTTTAAGCGCCCTATTTTAGTTACTTACCTTATACTCTCGCTGAATCAACTTCTATATTTAACCCAATATACCCTCCTGTTGCCATTTAGCAACACACTAAGCTATTGATAACTATATTAACGACTAATAGCACGTACCGCCTGTTGCAAAAATAACACACATTTAAGTAAAAAATTCCGACCAGCGCCCCATAAAAAATATAAGCCATTGATTTTAAATACCTATTTAAATTGGCACCATTTTTGTAATAGTGAGTGCAACTTTAATCAATAAGGAAATTAAATGAACAACCGCTTTTTAGTAATTTTACCCATGCTGGCTTTTGGGTTTATGGGCACAGATGCAATAGCTATGGACGTTCAAGCTACATTTAATGAGCTAGATAAAGACAGTAACGGCACACTTAGCGAATCAGAAGCGGGTGAAGATGCCGTACTACACGAAAACTTTTCACAAATAGACACTAACCAAGATGGCCAGTTGTCGCTAAGTGAATTCAAAAAGTTTATTCAGTAAATTCATTTAATTAGGGAACATGATTATGAAACAACTTATCGCAGCATTTGCATTAATGTTTTTAGCCATTAGCGCCACGGCTTTAGCCTCTTCTGTCAACATTCGCTTTGCTCATTTAGACAAAGATATGGATGGGGCAGTATCGCTTGCAGAAGCCAAACAAGATAAAGAAGTAATGAGGCAATTTGCCGATTTAGACGAAAACCAAGACAAGAAAATTTCTAAAGAAGAGTTTCAAAATTTTAAACCTTAATTTTGATTAAGCGCTTTAATTACAAACTCAATAGTAACGATGTTTAAATCTTTTTCTCTGGCTAGAAATTTTAAGCCGTTAGCGCTAAAACGAGCTGCTTAAAATAGATTTATTATCCACAGCTGAAGTTAATTAAGTTTTACTTAAGCTTTTACCTAGTAAGGTAGGTTTCAAAAGCATTTGCCATAATCCCTGAGGGAATGTGTAAACGGATTTAATGTTGGGAAGTTAAATTATGGCAAGTGCTTTTTTTATTAATCTACAAACACTGTATGTTGGAAGGAAAACCATGAAGTGTGTTTTTTTTAGTGTTATCGCTATTACTATGATCAGCTTTAATGCTGTTGCGTTAGATGTTAAACAACGTTTTGATCACCTTGATGCCAATAAAAGCGGCTTCTTAACAGAAGACGAATTAGAGCCACAGCCTCAGCTACTCAGCACCTTTACTCGCTGGGATAAAAACCAAGACAAACAAATCTCGCTTCTTGAGTTTAAAGACTATTTAACCAATAACCTTTACTGAGTATAAGTATGAAGACTGTAAGCTATTTAGCGCTTGTTGCGCTGGGCCTTTTTAGCGATGTAAGCCTTGGCCAAAGTACAGAAGTTGCCGATAAATTTGAAAAGTTTGACCGTAACCACGATGGCTTTTTAACCCGTTCAGAAACCGCCATTGACCCCGCCCTTTGGTCGCGTTTTTCAAGTTATGATAAAGATAAAGACGGCAGACTTACCCTTTCGGAATATGGCATATACGCCAGTAAGTAACTCTTTTTTATAAGCGTAAGCGCTAAATTTTTAACAGCCCTTACGCTTTTAAGCTATCTACCTCAACATATTGGTATTCTAAAAGTGAGTTTGCTAGTGTTATTTTACTAACAATAAAAAATAACCAACTTATGCAACTCAAAAAACTATTTAACCCACTACTGCTTGCCGGCTTATTTGTAAGCAGCACTGCGATTGCGCAAACGCAGGTCATTTACAACGCTAATGGTTACACTCCCTTATACCAAGGTGGTATTCAAACGTTTTCTACTTTAGTGATTGAAAACGGTAAAGTTGTTAAAACTGGAGATGATACGCTTAAAAACACTTTTCCTGATGCCAAACTTATTGATGCCAAAGGTAATACGTTACTGCCAGGGTTGATTGACGCTCACGGGCATGTAATTGGCCTTGGCGATAACTTATCGCAACTTGATGTACGCGGCGCTAAATCGGTCGATGAAATAACCACAAAGTTAGAGCAATTTGCGAAAAATAAACAAGGCTGGATATTAGGGCGAGGCTGGAACCAAGAACTGTGGAGCGACACGCGCTTTCCTACCGCCAAAGACTTAGACGAAGTAGTCAATGACCGTCCAGTGGTACTTTCGCGCGTTGACAGCCATGCAATTTGGGTTAACAGCAAAGCCTTAGAGCTGGCCGGTATTACCGCAGCAACTCAAGCCCCTGACGGCGGCGAAATTATTAAAGATGAATTTGGCAATCCAACTGGTATTTTTGTTGATAAGGCCGAGTCGTTAATTACCCAGCATATGAGCGCCCCTTCAAAACAAGCTATAAGCGACTCGTTAGATGCCGCAGGCGCGCACTTATTAAGCTTAGGCATTACCTCTACTCACGATGCCGGTATCGATAAAACCACCTGGGAAGTTTACAAAGAGCGCAGCGAGCAAGGTAATTTGCCACTAAGAATAGTCGCCATGCTAAGTGCTGCTAGCCCCGATTTAAAGCACATGCTTCAGGCAGGGCGCTATCAAGATGCAGCATCGTTTATGTCTATCCGCAGTGTAAAAGTATATGCCGATGGCGCATTAGGCTCGCGCGGGGCTGCGCTAATTGATGACTACGCAGATAGAAAAAACCACCACGGCCTAATGCTAGAAACCCAAGCTAAGCTTGAAGAATTATTTACTTTAAGCTTCAAAAATGGCTTTAGCGCCAACACCCATGCAATTGGTGATAAGGCAAATAAAGTGGTACTTGATGCGTATCAAAACGTGTTTAAGCAAACGGGCGGTATGTTACTGCGTAACCGTATTGAACACGCGCAAATAGTCACCCCTGATGACATTCCACGTTTTAAAGCTCTTAAAATCATTCCATCTATGCAGCCTGTGCATGCCACTTCAGATATGCATATGGCTCAGCAGCGCTTAACCGATAGCCAATTACAAGGCGCATATGCATGGCAAACATTTTTAAAGCAAGGCTCTGTGATTGCAGCAGGCTCTGACTACCCAGTAGAGCTGGCAAACCCTTTTGATGGCTTGTATTCAGCCATTACCCGTATGGATCATAATATGCTGCCTGAGAACGGCTGGCGCACAAGCGAAGTGCTAAGCCGCGAACAAGCCCTAAGAGCGTTTACACTCGGCGGCGCGTATGCAGCGCACCAAGAGTTTAAAATAGGCAGCTTAGAAAACGGAAAATGGGCAGATTTTATTTTAATAGACAAAGACTACTTTAAAGCCCCTGTCGATGAGATTTATAAAACACAGGTTTTACAGACTTGGGTAGCTGGAGAATTACGCTTTAAAAAAGAATAGCTTATAAAATAGGCAAATTTAAAAATAAACAAAGTAATTACGAATATTTACTAAAGTAATTAAAAAGAGTGTCGATAAGTGAGGGAATTTAAAAAATCTCTTATGTTTCAGGAAGAAAACATGTTTTCAAAAAAACTATCGCTTACTTTATCGGCTCTTTTTACTTTATCACTTAGTGCATGCTCTACTCACCCAGTTTATAATGGCCACGCTTCGCATAATAATATTGGCCATCACAATAGCCATAATCGTTACACAGACGTTCATCAGCCACGCGTAAATAACTGGCAATTCCCAGAAAATAACTACCGCCCTATTAACAGCAGTAAATTATTAAGTAACTATACAGAACAATTAGCAATGAAGCTGATTGAAAATATGAACTACATCAACAGTGGAACGCCTGTTGCAATTACTTCGTTTGTGAATTTAGATGACAATTTACAAACCACAAATATATTTGGTAATCACTTGGCTGAAAGCTTTATTACTGAAATGCAGGAGTTTGGCTTATCGGTAGTTGATTACAAACACACAGGCGCTGTGCATGTAACCCCGTTAGGTGATTTCTCGTTTAGTCGTAATGGTAAAGAAATTAAAGGTTACCCGCATATTGAATACACTTTATCAGGCACTCTAACTTACACGAATCGTGGTGTAATAGTTAACGCTCGTATTATTGGGGCAAAGTCTAAAGTAGTAGTCTCATCAGCTAAAGGATTTATCCCAAGCTTTGTTGTTGAGTCACTTTATCCAACTCGTAGAACTGATGGCATTGTTTTAGACGCGGTGCTTTAAAACAAAAAAGGGTTAACTTAAATGTTAACCCTTTTTTTGAATTTTTAGCTTCACGCTTCTTTGACTTTAGGCTGTCGGTAGAGCTTTATAATATGGTACATATTTACCAGCGCTAATAAGCTATTAGTAAACGCAACAGGCACTGCACCAATAGCCACACCGTAAATAGTAAATACAATACAACCAAACATATTATACCAACGCAGTTTTACTACATCGGTCATTGTTAACGATGCAACCAAGAAAGCTGATGCAATATAACCTAAATATTCCCAACTCAATTGTTCTCTCCTACCCTTTAGGTTAGCATTACGCCAATGCTAACGTGTGGCACTTGTCAGTGTTACAACGTTTAATACCAGTTCGCAATAATACTCAATCATTTTGCGGGGCTAAATGTGTCGCTACCTGCGTTAAAAAATGCTCATTTACGACTGCATGGATGCAGAAGGTAGAGCAATGCAGGAGCAAATGCCGAGAACGACTAAATAGCGATTTTTTGCCTAGCTATCAACACGTTTTCCTAGCCTTAAAATTGATCACTTAATTAGGCTGATTGGTATAAAATAAAAAAACTAACTTGCTTAAAAAACCTTAAAAAGTATATTGGTTGTAGCCAATAGCTTCCTAAATCATTACACGGGAAATGAAGGTATTACGTACTTAGCAAGGCTAAATACAGTAGCAAGTTAGCGTAAATTCTTAGAGCCTTAATAATATCGTCATTAAGGTGTAATAAATAGGACAATTGTCCGAAGAGCATATTGATGTTTCAATACCATTTTTCTAGTTACCTTGTTGAACAATTACTCACTTTTGCAGGGAGTAGCTATCAACAATCAAAAAAAGAAGTGCTGATCCACCAAGATCAACCACTTAGTAAACTTGTGCTGGTGCGCAGCGGTACTATTTCATTTAGTTATGACGTAGGTAACGGACGCCGCCTATTATTAGGCCAATTAGATTGCAACAACACCCTAATTGGTGAAATAGAAGCACTAAACAATAACCCATGTATTTATACGGTCACCTGTTTTAGCGATGTAACCTATAATTTAATAGAGCTTCGCCACTGGCGAGCATTACTACTCGAAAAGCCAGGGCTGAGCTTATACACCGCGCAAACCATTGCGGCTAAATTTCAAGAAAACCAAAAAATTAATTTAGATAAGTTACTGCTGCCTTTAAGCTACAACATAGCTAAAGACTGCTTACTACGCGCCGAGAACAATAATCCAACGCTACTGCGCGCATACCCAACCGTTAACGCCGAAGCAGAGCGCTTTGCAACCACTGAGCGAGCTTATCGTCGCGTAGTTACCGAGCTTGTTGAAAAAGGCTTAGTGCAGCGCAGCTCCCATGGGCTAAAAGCGGTCGATACACAAAGTTTAAGTGATTACGTAGACAGTTTTGCGCAGCTATAAAAAAATCAGACACAAAAAAAGGCCGTAATGGCCTTTTTTAGTTTTTGTGGTATTTATTAGCACTGCGCTATAGCAATAATTTATTTAAAATGAGTACACAAACACGCCCCCGCGCAAATAAACCCCTACTTAACGCTTTGGCAATTACTTATCTAATAAAATATCTTGGATATTTACTAAATCAGATTTACCTTCAATTATTTCATCTGGCGTTAAACCCGATAACTCATGCGGGAACACTAACCACTCTTCTGACTCATGAATAAAGTAATCTGGCACCATCTCTACTTTTGAGTTTTTAGGCTTATAGTACGGACATGCCACACGAATATCGCGTGGTAAGTTTAAGCGCATAAGCTCAGAAAGCTTTTCTTTTAGTGCAAATATACTGCGGCCAGAATCAAACACATCATCAACAATAAGCAGTGAGTCACCTGCATTAGCGTTTTCTACAATGTAGTGTAGGCCGTGTACTTTTATTTCTTTAGATTGCTTGCCAATACCGTAATAAGACGACGTACGCACCGCAATGTGATCAGTTTCAATGCCTTTGTAATCGTAGTATTCTTGCACAGCAATACCAATAGGTGCACCACCTCGCCAAATACCAATTATAAAGTCTGGACGAAAGCCATCTTTATAAACTTGTGCCGCTACGCGGAATGAATCTTCAAGTAGCTGTTGAGCTGTGATGTAGCACTTATCTGACATAGTTTAGAACCCCAGTGGTGAGTATAACATTTGAGTGTAGGCACTTTAGCCAATAATTAAACACCCAAACAGGTATTGGCGAAGGATTTTACCGTAAATAAAAATAAATTGCTTGCCTGCAAATAGCAAAATAGGCACCAATTGGTGCCTATTTTATGTATTAAACGCCTAGTTACTTACTATTAAGCTTTTTCTAACAATGTACGTGCCACTGTGCGCATACCTTGCGTAGTTGCACCTGCAGCCCATTGGCTAGTGCTACCCATATTAAATGCTGCAGCTAAATCAATGTGTATCCAACCTTTACCATCGTTTGGTACAAAGCGAGATAAAAAGCCTGCTGCATTTGATGCGCCGCCGTAACCGCCACCTTTTTGAGCGCGGCTATTTGCCGTATCAGCATATGGAGATGGGCAGTTTTGCTGGTGCCATTTTTCAAGCGGAAGAGGCCATGCAGCTTCCATTTCTTGCGATGCAAAGTCTTCTACTTCGCGAACCAGCTCTTTATCAAGGGCAAATAATGCGTTGTACTCTTGCCCTACAGCTACGAGTGCAGCACCTGTTAGTGTTGCCGCATCGATAATTAGCTCTGCGCCAGTTTCGCCTGCAGCCATTAGGCCATCAGCAAGCACTAAACGCCCTTCAGCATCGGTGTTTACAATTTCAACGGTTGTGCCATTTTTGTAGGTTAAAATATCACCTAGTTTGTACGCATGGCCCGAAATTAAGTTCTCTGCACAGCATAAAAATAGCTTAATGCGTTTTTCTATACCGCGGTTAATAGCCAGTGCTAAACCCGCTGTTACCGTTGCCGCGCCACCCATGTCGCACTTCATTCCTAGCATACCTTCGCTAGATTTAATTGAGTAACCGCCAGAGTCAAACGTAATACCTTTACCTACAAGCGCAGCGCTTACCGGTGCGTTTTCATCACCTGTTGGGTTGTAATCAAGCTCAAGTAAAACAGGTGGGCGCTCAGAGCCACGCCCCACAGCATGAATACCAATCCACTGTTGCTCTAATAACGCATCGCCTTTAATAATTTGGTAGCTTACGTGTTCAGGCGCTAACGATTGAATAAATTCGGCGGCTTTTTCAGCAAGGCTTTCAGGGTAAATGTCATCGGCTGTACCGTTTACCATTTCTCGTGCCCACGTAGCTGAGGCTTTTAAATGCGCAAGCTCGTTTAGATCTGATTGTGCGTTATCAACAAATTCAACACCATGTAATGATTTAGGTGTTACAAAACCTTGGTAAAAAGCCCATTGGCTTTCTGTGCACCATGTATCGCCCGCAAGCTCAACCTGTTTAACACCTTGGCTTGCAATTGTTCGCGCCGCTTTTTGAACATTTTTTAATGTTTCTTGCTCAGATAAATGAACCGTTGCGCCTTGCTCGTTAAAAGACAACGCCGCGTTTTCGCCCCAATGGCTTGGTGCTGCTTGCTCGCTTAGTTGAACAACAAATTTTTCACTCATGTTAGAATACCCTTACACTTAAATGTGCCACCGAGTTTACTATAGTGAGTACAAGTTCCCAACAGCTTGAGATAAATAACATAAACCAACGCATCTGCAGCGTTTAGCATTGGAATTTAAATGAAATACACCCCAGCTTTACAGCCCGCCACGTTATTAAAACGCTATAAACGCTTTTTAGCCGACCTCCAACTTAACGATGGAACTGAATTTACCGCCCACTGCGCCAACACCGGTAAAATGACAGGTTGCGCAGAGCCTGGCTTTAGCGCTTTTTATTCAACCAGCGATAACAGTAAACGAAAATACCCTCAGTCGTTAGAGCTCACTCAAAACTCCCTCTCGCAGTTAATATGTGTTAATACCGCCGTGGCAAATAAAGTGGTCGAAGAGGCTATCAACAACCAGGTTATTACAGAGCTTAACGGCTATGAGCAGCTTCAAAGTGAAGTAAAATACGGCAGCGAAAACAGCCGTATCGACTTTTTACTCACAAGTGACAATAAACCCACTTGCTATGTAGAGGTAAAGTCAGTCACCTTGTTAAGCGAAAGCGCGCCACATAGTGGGCAAGGCTACTTTCCGGATGCGCAAACCGTGCGTGGGCAAAAACACATTCGCGAATTAATAGAAATGATCGAACAAGGCCACCGCGCAGTATTACTGTTCGCTGTTTTGCACCTAGGTATTAATACGGTGAGTGCAGCAAGCCACATAGATAAAAAATACAGCGACTTATTAAACCACGCGATTAAAAAAGGCGTGGAGGTATACGCTTATAAGGCATCTATTACGCCTAGTGAAGTAACGCTTAGTGAGAAAGTGGCCTTTAAATAAAAAATTTAACTTGCTTTTAAACTTTATGCCCATATAACTAGGCAAGTTTAAATACCGAAATAACGATTAATAAAGCATCAAAATTAAAATATGAGCCTTTTTAGTCAACACACTGGTTGAAGCTAATTCGATTAATTAAAAAATAAATTTGCCTAGGGTATAAGATTCTGCTATTTATACCGCCGGCTAATGCTGAGGCATTAAATTAAGGATTTAGGAGAGAGTTATGCCAGACCAACAAAGACATGGTTTATTGGCTCAAGCCGGTTTAGAACCATACCAAGAAAAGCCGGGCGAAGAGTATATGAATGAAGCGCAACGTGCTCATTTTAAAGCGATTTTAGAAGCGTGGCGTAACGACTTACGTAATGAAGTTGACCGCACGAAATCGCATATGCAAGACGAAGCTGCCAACTTTCCTGATCCAGTTGACCGCGCTGCGCAAGAAGAAGAGTTCTCTTTAGAGCTTCGTACTCGCGACCGCGAACGTAAACTGATCAAAAAAATTGAAAAAACAATTATCTTAATTAAAGAAGATGATTTTGGCTTTTGTGAGTCATGCGGAATCGAAATTGGTATTCGTCGTTTAGAGGCGCGTCCAACTGCAGATTTATGCGTAGACTGTAAAACCCTTGCAGAAATTAAAGAAAAACAAGCTGGGCGCGGTTAATTAAAATTAGTTAACTATGTCTCCTACAGCCGTTACCACGCCAAAGCGTGACTATCGCGGTCGATTTGCACCGTCTCCTTCTGGGCCACTTCACTTTGGCTCACTTGTGGCGGCTGTGGGCAGCTACCTTGATGCTAAAGTAAATCAGGGTAAATGGTTAGTGCGCATTGAAGATATAGACACCACCCGCGTGGTGAAAAATGCCGACACCCATATTCTAAATACCTTACAAGCCTACGGCCTTTACTGGGACGAATCCGTTGTTTATCAAACTCAGCGCCTACCTCTTTATCAAGAGGTAACAAATAAGCTGATCCACCAACAATGTGTATATGGTTGTCGCTGTTCTCGCAAACAAATAAAAGCCATGGGTGGCATTTACCAAGGTCACTGCAAAACACTTAACTTATCAACAGAGCAAGGCGCACTTCGTCTTAGCCAGCAGCACCCAACATGCCATTTTAACGATTTGATTCAAGGCGATATTACTGTAAATAGTTCATTAGCCCATGAAGATTACATAATAAAGCGCAGTGACGGATTATTTGCCTACCAACTAGTGGTGGTTATTGATGACATTGAGCAAGGTATTAATCGTGTGGTACGTGGCGCCGATTTAATCGAGCCTACAGCACGGCAAATCAGTTTATTTAAACAGCTTAATGCGCCTATTCCCCAATACGCACATTTACCCCTTGCGGTGGCCGAGCCTGGTTTTAAACTCTCTAAACAAAATTATGCGCCCGCTATTAGCACAGACAACCCAAAACCTGCGCTTATTGATGCGTTTGAATTTTTAAACTTACCTGTGCATAGCCAATTGAATGATTTGTCTGTGGAGCAATTAATGGTGTGGGCTATTAACGAATTTAGCTTAACAGCGGTGCCAAACATACCCGAAATTCAAATTTCGCAAGGTCAGCATCCAAACAGCACTAAATTTACGCATTTAAGCAAATAAAAAACTTAAAAACGGCTTAATTTCAGTCCATCAACTTAATTTTTATACCGCGCTGGTATATGATAGCCGCCTAAATAGAGGCTATTTACAATAAATACAAAGCACCGCACTATAATACCTAATTTATGTGCTTTTTGATTGCGATGACCAGCCAATCATCATTTCTGTAGGAGACAGATTATTATTTCCAAGCTTTTTCAATTTTGCAGGCAAATAATCGGCCCAAATGCCGATGTGCAAAGCACTCAAACAAGTGATGAACCGGTTGTTGTAACACGCGGCGAACATGGTATTTCACGTAAACAATTTAGCCCAAATGCAATCAAAGTACTTTACCGTTTAAAAGACGGTGGTTACGACGCTTACCTTGTGGGTGGTTGTATTCGCGATATATTGTTAGGTCAACAACCAAAAGACTTTGACGTTGTTACCAATGCCACCCCAGAGCAAGTAAAAAAACTATTTAGAAATTGCCGCCTAATTGGCCGTCGTTTTCGCTTAGCACATATTGTTTTTGGTCGCGAAATTATAGAAGTAGCCACCATGCGCGGGCACCACGAAGCGCAAGAAGACAAAAACCAAATTAGCCAATCAAGCGAGCACGGGCAGTTACTGCGCGATAACGTGTTTGGTAGCATTGAAGAAGACGCTGAGCGCCGTGATTTTTCTATCAACGCGCTGTATTACTCTATTAACGATTTTTGTATATACGATTACGCCAATGGCTTAGCGGCTATACAAGCAAAACAAATTGAGTTAATTGGCGACCCAGAAACACGCTACCGCGAAGACCCTGTACGTATGCTACGTGCGGTACGCTTTGCAACTAAGCTTGATATGAGCATAGCGCCAAAAAGCGAAAAGCCAATTACTGCGCTTGCCAGCCTACTTGATAACATACCGCCAGCGCGTTTATTTGAAGAAGTTCTAAAGCTGTTTTTAAACGGTAAAGCCGAAGCTAACTATTTAATGCTACGCCAATACGGCTTGTTTAAGTCGTTATTTCCAGTGCTTGATAAAATTTTAGATAAAAACCCTGACGGCTTAGAAGCGGCGTTTATTCAGCAAATGTTTCAAAACACCGATAAACGCATAAATGCAGATAAAAAAGTAACGCCTGCGTTTATATTTGCTGCTTTAATGTGGTTTCCGCTGCTTGAGCGCACAACTAAAATTAAACAACAAGAACAGCTGTCTTACTTTGATGCCTTTGCTCAAGCCATGAATAAAGTTCTGAGCGAAAATGCCCAGCATATTGCAGTACCTAAACGCTTTACCTTAGGCGCGCGCGACATTTGGCATATACAGCAACGTTTAGATAAACGTGCCGGCCAACGCGCTTACAGACTTACCCAGCAGCCACGATTTAAAGCCGCTTATGACTTTTTATTATTACGTGTTGATGCCGGTGAGCACCAACATAGTGAGCTTGCCCAGTGGTGGACACAATACTTGAGCCTAGATATTAATGGCCAAAAAGAAATGGTAAAAAACCTAGGCCACCAAGGTGGACCAAAACCACGTAAACGTCCGCGCCGCCGCACCACTAAAAAGCCAGCCGAGTAATTGCATGCAGTGTGTATATTTGGGTTTAGGTGCCAACCTAAACTCACCCAAAGAGCAGCTTGATAACGCCGTTTGTGCGCTTAAAAAGCTGCCTCATTGTGAATTTATAAGTGTATCGCATTACTATGCAAGCAAACCAATGGGCCCACAAGATCAACCCGACTATGTAAATGCCGTCGCGTGTATTAAAACCGCGCTTGAACCTGAGCAATTACTTGATTTAACTCAAGCCATAGAGCTTGAACATGGACGGGTAAGAAAAGCCGAACGTTGGGGGCCGCGTACGCTCGATATAGATACTTTACTGTTTGGTCAGCAAGTGATTAATACCCAGCGCTTAACTGTGCCACATTATGGCCTGTGCGAACGTGAGTTTGTAGTTTACCCTTTACTTGAGCTTGCCCCAGAACTGATTTTACCAAGCGGCATTGCATTAAAAACCATTACGCAAGACTTACCGCTCAACGACTTACAACAATTACCTCTGTAATTAACCAAGGCTTATGCCTGCGAGGATATTATGTCTAAAATAACCGTTTCTACTTTAAATAAAATGAAAGCAGAAAATAACAAAATCACCGCATTAACCGCTTACGATGCCAGTTTTGCGAAGTTATTTCATGATAACGGTGTGGACGTTATTTTAGTTGGCGATTCTTTGGGCATGGTGCTGCAAGGTGGCGACGATACCCTAGGCGTAACCAATCAAGATATAGCCTATCATACCCGCTGTGTACGCGGTGGCAGCCGTGAGCTTTTTGTTATAGCCGATATGCCCTTTATGAGCTATTCAAACGTTAGCGACACCTGTAAAAATGCAGCAGAGTTAATGCGTGCAGGCGCTAATATGGTAAAACTTGAAGGCGGTGAATGGCTTTACGACAGCATTAAAAGTTTAACGCAGCAAGGTATTCCTGTTTGTGGCCATTTAGGATTAACGCCGCAATCAGTACACGTATTTGGTGGCTTTAAAATTCAAGGCCGCGAAGACGACAAAGCGCAAAAAATGATTGATGATGCAAAAGCGCTAGAAGCCGCAGGTGCCCAATTATTAGTGCTTGAGTGTATCCCAAGTGTGCTCGCTAAACGCATTACCGATGCCGTCACCATTCCTACCATAGGTATTGGCGCAGGTAATGTAACGGATGGCCAAATACTGGTAATGCACGACTTAGTCGGTATTTCGGCAGGGTACATTCCTAAATTTTCTAAAAACTTTTTACTGGAAACTGGCAACATGCCAGATGCAGTTAAAAAATATTGTTCAGACGTTAAAAATGGCGCATTTCCAAGCGCCGAACATGAGTTTAAATAATGCAGTCAATTACTGAAATTAAATCATTACGTAGTCAAATTAAAGCTTGGCGCCAAGCAGGTTTAAGCGTGGCTTTAGTGCCAACCATGGGCAACTTGCACCGTGGCCACTTTTCATTGGTTGAAAAAGCAAAAACAATGGCCGATAAAGTGGTTGTGAGTATTTTTGTCAACCCAATGCAATTTGGTGCCAACGAAGATTTAGATAGCTACCCGCGTACATTAAACGAAGACAAACAAGGCTTAGCCGACTTAAACACCGATATAGTGTTTACCCCAAGCGTAGATACCATTTACCCAAATGGACTTGGTGAGCAGAGCTTTGTAGATGTACCAGGCGTATCTATGGGGTATTGTGGCGGCACGCGTCCAGGACACTTTAGAGGCGTAGCCACGGTAGTGACTAAGTTATTTAATTTAGTACAACCAGATTATGCATGCTTTGGCGAAAAAGACTTTCAGCAGCTGCAAGTGATTAAAACCATGGTACGCGATTTATCAATTCCGGTTGGAATTGTTGGTGTACCGACCATGCGCGAAGTTTCTGGCTTGGCTATGAGCTCGCGAAATGGCTATTTATCTGCAGAGCAAAAAGCCACGGCTACCGCATTATTTAAAACACTAAACAGCTGCGCTGAGCAGCTCAAAGCAGGCAATACCGATTACAAAGCACTTGAGCAAAGCGCACAGCTTAGTTTAGAGCAAGCCGGCTTAAAGCCTGATTATTTTGAGATAGCTCAACGAGATACATTAAAAGCTGCTACACTTGATGATACACAACTTGTTATTTTAGCTGCCGCCTTTTTAGGTAATGTTAGATTAATCGACAACTTACAAGTTGAGATTTAACAAAAGCGCAGTTCAACGTTAAGGATAAGCATGCAAACATTTATTAAAACGAGTGCCCTCGCCCTTTCATTTTCATTGTTAGCAGCTTGCCAAAATCAAGTGAAAAACCCTGAGTTAAACCAATGTGCACAACAAAACTATCAGTGCGAAAATAGTTGCGATCAGCAATCAATTGACAAAGGTTTAAAACAGCAAGTGTGCTCTGCCAAATGTGTAGAGAGCTATAATCAGTGTAAAGCACAAGCGCAAAAGCTGACTGATCTGTAATCGCTTTTAGTAAGTTAGTCTGTTTTACGCTTTAAAGTTTTACACACAAAAAACCGCTCATTGAGCGGTTTTTTTATTGGTTGGGTTTAAATTATAAACCTAACTTTTTAAGCTCTGCTTCTACTAACTTAGCAGATAGTGGTACGTAACCATCTTTTTCAACGATTTTTTGACCGTCTTTAGAAAGTACCATTTTCAAGAACTCAGCTTCAATTGGTGAAAGCGGTTTATTAGGGTGCTTGTTCACGTAAACGTATAAGAAACGAGAAAGTGGGTATTTACCTTTAGCAACATTATCAAGCGTTGCATCTACGTAGTTAGTGCCTTTTTTAGATAAAGGAACCGTACGAACACCCGACGTTTTGTAACCAATGCCTGAGTAACCAATCGCGTTTAATGACGATGAGATTGACTGTACAACAGAGGCTGAACCTGGTTGCTCATTTACGTTGTTACGGAAGTCACCTTTACACAGTGCTTTCTTTTTAAAGTAACCGTAAGTACCTGATACAGAGTTACGTCCGTATAATTGAATGTCTTTTGCAGCCCAGTCGCCCGTTAGGCCAACATCGCTCCAGCGGTTAACTTGCTCAGACGCACCACATTTACGAGTAGATGAAAAAATAGCATCTACTTGGTCAATACGTAAGCCTTCAATTGGGTTATCTTTGTGTACAAATACCGCTAATGCATCAATCGCTACACGCACTTCTGTAGGCTTGTAACCGTAGCGTTTTTCAAACGCTTCGATTTCTTTTGATTTCATTTTACGGCTCATAGGACCCATGTTAGAGGTGCCTTCGGTAAGCGCTGGTGGAGCAGTAGACGAACCTGCCGCTTGAATTTGAATATTTACACTTGGGTAAATACGTTTGTACTCTTCAGCCCAAAAAGTCATCATGTTAGCTAAAGTATCAGAGCCTACAGATGAAAAGTTACCTGAAACGCCGTTAATTTTTTGATATTCAGGAATTGCGTCGTCAAGAGCAACAGCCTGTGCAGATACTAATGTTGTAACAGCCACACCCATTGCGGCAACTAAGTTTTTAAATTTCATGCGGGGTTCTCCGATTTGTTCGTCCCATTTCCTAACTGCCGTCTACTGTAAAGTGAGTAGATGACAGTTACATTACTCTTAAATGACACTTTTATGACTTTGATTTTTATTGCCTTTAACTTGCTAAGTTAACAAGCTTATCCTTTGAAAAGTCGAAAGAAAAACACGAGCCTTTACCAAGCTCACTGCTTATATTTAATTTACTATCGTGACGTGTAAGTACATGTTTAGTAATTGCTAAGCCTAAACCTGAGCCACCGGTTGTGCGACTCCTTGCTTTATCTACGCGGTAAAAGCGCTCAGTTAAACGATTTATATGCTCTGATGCAATACCATCGCCATTATCATTTACACTAAAGTGCGCAAGCCCCTCTTTACGCTGCCAGGTAACAACAATTTTTCCGCCCGCTTTAGTGTAATGTATAGCGTTAAACACTAAATTAGAAAACGCACTGCGTAGCTCATCTTCAGAGCCTTTAATATCAAGCTCATTATCTATATCAAAAATAAGCTCGTGGCCTTTGTCTTGGTTTATAGACTGCGCTTCGGTTTTAATGTAGTTGAGCATTTGCGGCACATTTATGGCTTTGTCGTTGTCTTGCCTGCGCGCCCCTTCAATACGCGAAAGAGATAAAAGCTGATTAACTAAGCTGTCCATACGCTTACATTGCTCAAGCATGGTATTTTGCGCTTTATTCCACATTGCAGACGGTGGCATCATATCGCCATCCATCATTTCAAGGTAGCCAGTAACAACCGTAAGCGGCGTACGCAGCTCATGCGATACATTGGCAACAAAGTCTTTGCGCATTTGCTCTAGCTGCTTTAGACGTGTTACATCACGTACTACCACCATAAGCTGCGTGTTGGCATACGGCATTACCCTAAATTCAAGCACTTGGTCAACAATATGCCCGTTATCAAGCTCTAATGGCTCTTCAAATTCACCGCGCAGCATGTACTTGGCAAACTTAGGTTCGCGTATTAGGTTATCTAGGCGCTGGCCATGATCGGTCGGCCATTGTAGCCCCAATACTTTAAGTGCAAGTTGGTTACACCAAACAATGCTTAAATCACTTTGCAACACCACTACGGCATCGGGTACGGCTTCAGCTCCATCGCGAAAGCGACGAATTAAATCGGCCAGTTCATTGCGTTTTTTACGATTACGGTGCTGTAAATGATAAATGCCTTCAAATACTTGTTCCCACGCACCCTCGCCCTCTGGTGGGTTAAAGCTACGTTGATTTAAAAGCCAATCGCTTAAGCGATAAAGTTGATGATAATGCCAGACTAAAAGAGAAGAAGTGCCTAAAAATAAAAGCAAAAATGGTGCACCAATAAGCACACCAACTAATAACAGGGGTAAAAAATAGATAAACAGACGTTTTACTAACGCCTGTTTATTAATAACTCGATACATACACTCACTTTACCTTTGAGTAGTAATTAATGCGTACTCACACCCTAGCTGCGGTACCTTATAATTTACTAGAAAAACGATAACCTGCACCACGTACTGTTTGTACTAAGCGATCATGCCCCAGCGGTGCAATCGCTTTGCGTAAACGACGTATGTGCACATCAACTGTACGGTCTTCTACGTACACATTAGTTCCCCAAACATGGTCAAGCAGTTGCTCACGGCTATAAACACGCTCTGGGTGAGTCATAAAAAAATGTAATAATCTAAATTCGGTTGGGCCCATATCAAGCTCGCTTCCCTCAGAGGTAACGCGGTGCGATATTGGGTCTAAACGCAAGCCATGTACTTCTATGGCTTCTTCTAATGAGGTAGGCGATACACGGCGAATAACCGCTTTAATACGAGCCATTAACTCTTTAGGAGAAAAAGGTTTAGTGACGTAGTCATCTGCCCCCACTTCTAGGCCGCGTACTTTGTCTTCTTCTTCGCCGCGGGCTGTAAGCATAATGATTGGAATTTGGCGTGTGTATTCACTTTGCTTAAATTGCTTAGCAATTTGAATACCGCTACCACCTGGTAACATCCAATCGAGTAAAACCATATCTGGGTATGGTTCAACCATAGCTGCAATTGCAGAATCGTAATCTTCTGCTTCAATTGCTTGAAATCCATTTTGCTCTAAAACAAAAACTAACATCTCTCTGATAGGAGCTTCATCATCTACGACTAGTACTTTACGTGACATTCCAAATTATCTCTTACGCTATCGAATTAGTTTTCATTATTATGACTAAGTATGACATTTTTATGAAAGTGTAACGTGTAAATTAAAATCCTGGTAAAAAAAACACAAAATAGTGACAAAAAACCTCATTAACGTCATATTTTTAAAACTATTTTGCAAATTACGGTTAATCAAAACATATTTACAAAAAGATGACAGTTTTATTTCTGAGTAGATACTCATGGCGGGATCATTACTTTACTAACACAGTATAAAAACCAGATACGAAACTGAGTTTGCACTGGAAGATGTGATTACGTGGTTAAAAATAGATCTGTTTTTTACTAAGCAGTCTATAAAAAGATCAGATTTTTACTAAGCCGATCGGCTTTGGGATCACGGTTATACTTAGTCAAACAACTAAGCACCTGACCTATTGTACAAATAAAAAACGATCTGATTGATTGAGCGCCTAACGTGGCGTAAATTTATGCGCTAGTTGGTAAATAAATGATCCAAATGCGGGGCGGTTAGTAAATCAGTGATCCCATTTTATTAAGTTGGTACAACAGTGATCCCAGTGCTTTGCGGTATAAAAAAACCAGCAGGATTACGCCAGCTGGTTTTTATAACGTTATTTTTTAATCAAAGATCATTATTTAATTTGTGGGTCTAACTCACCACTTAAATATTTAAGGTGCATGTCATCAAGTGAAATTGCCTTAATTTTACCTGCTTGACCAGCCGTACCAAACGCGTTGTAACGCGCAACACAAATCTCTGTCATTGCTTTAGTTGCTTCTGCTAGGTATTTACGCGGATCGAAGTTAGATGGATTAAGCGCCATATGACGGCGAATAGCACCGGTAGAGGCCAAGCGTAAATCGGTATCAATATTTACTTTACGTACACCGTATTTGATCCCTTCTACAATTTGCTCAACAGGTACACCGTACGTTTCAGGAATTTCGCCACCGTATTGATTTATGATCTCTAACCACTCTTGTGGTACAGACGACGATCCGTGCATTACTAAGTGCGTGTTCGGGATACGTGCGTGAATTTCTTTAATACGATCAATCGCTAAAATGTCATCTGTGGGTGGGCGCGTAAATTTGTACGCACCGTGCGATGTACCACAAGCAATTGCCAAGGCATCAACATGGGTTTTATTTACAAAATCAGCGGCTTCTTCTGGGTCGGTAAGCATTTGATCAGTAGTTAGTTTACCTTCTGCGCCTACACCATCTTCTTCGCCCGCTTCACCGGTTTCAAGTGAGCCAAGTACACCTAGCTCGCCCTCTACCGATACGCCACAAGCATGTGCCATAGCCACGGTTTCGCGTGTTACTTCTACATTATATTCGTAGCTTGATGGGGTTTTTCCGTCAGTCATTAATGAGCCATCCATCATAACTGATGAAAAGCCAAGTTGAATTGAGCGTTGGCAAACACCGGGTGAGGTACCGTGATCTTGGTGCATTACTACTGGAATGTGCGGCCATTCTTCAACGGCTGCTAAAATCATGTGGCGGATAAATGGAGCACCAGCATAAGCACGTGCGCCTGCTGATCCTTGAACAATTACTGGGCTGTTTGTTTTATCAGCCGCTTCCATTATTGCGCGCATTTGCTCTTGGTTATTCACGTTAAAGGCTGGAACGCCGTAACCGTGTTCAGCTGCATGATCTAAAAGTTGTCGCATACTGATTAAAGCCATTGGGTATTCTCCAATTTATCGACAGCAGTCTCCTGCCATCTAGTTTGAACGGATATGTTAGTTTGACGCAATCACTGCGCCACAAAATAAAGCAATTTACACTGCTTAGTTTTGTCTTAATTAACTATTAAATAAGGGTGAGAGGTATTTAATAATTAATCGTTGGTGAGGGTTTCCCCTCACCTAATGCGGCTAAAATTTATTATTTAGCGCGCGACTCTAGCATTTCTACTGCTGGAAGTTTTTTGCCTTCTAAAAACTCTAAGAACGCACCTCCACCGGTAGAAATGTAAGATACTTTATCGGCAATGCCGTATTTATCAATTGCCGCTAAAGTGTCACCACCGCCTGCAATCGAAAACGCATTAGAATTAGCAATTGCCTGAGCAATAGCGCGTGTACCATTACCAAACTGGTCAAACTCAAATACGCCAACTGGGCCATTCCATACAACAGTACCGGCGTTTGCAATAATTTTTGCAAGCTGGCTGGCTGTATCAGGGCCAATATCAAAAATCATGTCATCGCTTGTTACTTCGCTTACATCTTTAAGCGTAGCGACTGCAGAGTCTGAAAATTCATTACCTACTACAACATCAGTCGGTACCGGAATTTCACCATCGTTTGCTTTAGCTGCTGCACATAAACGATTTGCTTCATCCATTAAATCAGCTTCATAAAGTGATTTACCAACGGGATGACCCGCAGCAGCAATAAAGGTATTAGCAATACCGCCACCTGTTACAAGCTGATCTACAATCGTTGAAAGCGAGTCTAAAACAGTTAATTTAGTTGATACTTTAGAACCACCTACAATGGCCACTAATGGGCGTGCTGGGTTATCTAGTGCTTTACCTAGTGCTTCAAGTTCTGCTGATAATAACGGGCCAGCACAGGCAACATCTGCAAATAAGCCAACGCCATGAGTAGACGCTTGTGCGCGGTGAGCGGTGCCAAATGCATCCATTACATACACATCACACAGGGCAGCAAGTTGTTTTGATAAGGCTTCGTCGTTTTTCTTCTCGCCTTTATTAAATCGTACGTTTTCAAATACAACTACTTCGTTATCGGCAACTTCAACGCCGTTTAAGTAGTCTTTTTCAAGGCGTACATTTTGCTCAAGTGCATCGTTTAGGTAATCGGCTACAGGGGCAAGTGAAAATTCGTCATCGTACTCGCCTTCCGTAGGGCGGCCAAGGTGCGACATAACCATTACTTTAGCGCCTTTTTCAAGAGCTAGCTTAATAGTAGGCAGTGCAGCACGAATACGTGCATCTGAGGTCACTTTACCTGCTTTAACTGGTACGTTTAAATCTTCACGAATTAATACGCGCTTGCCGTTTAAATCTAAATCTGCCATTTTTATGACCGACATAACATCTCCTTAGTTAACGATACTTGAACCTGAAAAATAAATTTTAAAATTATTATAAAATGCTTACTTAGCCATCATCGCACGTGCTGTATCTAGCATGCGATTGGCAAAACCCCATTCGTTATCACACCAAACAAGTAACTTTATCAGGCGTTTGTGACTAACACGTGTCTGCGTGCCATCAATAATACAAGAATGTGGGTCGTGATTAAAATCAACCGATACTAATGGCTCTTCGGTGTAACTTAAAATACCTTCTAAGCGGTCTTTAGCTTGGGCTTTAAGTGCCGTATTTACCGCCTTTAAATCTACATCGGCATTTACTGTAACACTTAAATCCATTGCCGTTACGTTAATTGTCGGCACGCGAACCGCAATGGCTTCAAAGCGCCCTTCAAATTTGGGTAAAATGCGGTCTATTCCTCGTGCTAATTTTGTATCAACTGGAATAATAGACTGACTCGCAGCGCGGGTACGACGTAAATCATGATGGTACGCATCAATCACTTGCTGATCGTTCATCGACGCGTGAATAGTGGTAATAGCACCCGATTCAATGCCAAACGCATCATCTAGCACTTTAATAACAGGCACCACACAATTTGTAGTACACGAGCCGTTAGATACAATAGTGTGCTCGCGTTTGAGCTCATCATCGTTAATGCCATACACAATGGTGGCATCTACATCGTTATCAGCTGGGTGCGAAAACAACACCTTTTTAGCACCCGCAGCAATGTGTAATTGTGCATGCTCGCGCGAGTGATAAACACCGGTACATTCAAGTACTACATCTACATCAAGGGTTTGCCAAGGTAATTCTACTGGGTTTTCTTCACAAAATAGTGCAATGGTATCGCCTGCAACGCTAATGGTGTCTTCACCAAGTTTTACAGGAAAAGAAAAACGACCGTGGGACGTATCGTATTTTAATAAATGAGCAATAGCTTCAGGGTCAGCAAGTTCGTTAATCGCAACAATTTTTATCTCGTCGCTCAAACCTGACTCGTACAACGCGCGGACAATATTTCGACCAATACGACCAAAACCATTAATTGCAAGTTTGATTGCCATGAAATATAAAATCCACTCTCTTTACGTGCAGACAAAGGCATCGATGCCTTTTAGATGGCTGTATTGTAATCGACCTTGAACATTATTATAAGAGGGAGCGATTAGAAACTTTAAATTAACCCAAAAGTAGCTAATTTACTTGGCTACTTTTGGGCATAAAGCGAGCTTGCTTGAGTGCTTACTGTAGTGCTTTTAAAGCATTAATTATATCTTGTGGCTCTGAGCGGGTGCGGTAATCAACATCAACATAGCGCCACGTCACTTTACCTTCGCTATCTAAAACAAACGTGGCAGGAATAGGTAAAATACTGCCGTTGCCGTTATTAAGCGACTCTAAATCAAGGCCGCGGTCTTCGCGCATATGATCTAATAAAAATGCAGGTACTTGCCACGCTACGCCATAGCTTGCTGCTACATCTGCATTTTGGTCACTCAGCACGACAAAATCCATATTACGTATGTCGTTTTCGCTCATTGAGCCATCGGGCGCTTGCGGGCTAATAGCCACCAGCTGTGCGCCTAATGCGTGAATTTCAGCTAGGCGTGACTGCAATGCTTTTAGCTGTAAATTACAATAAGGGCACCAACTACCACGATAAAAAGTTATAACCACAGGCCCTTTTGCAAGTAGCTCATCTAATAAAACTTGCTCACCGTGCTGGTTCGGCAGTTCAAAGCGTGGGGCATTTTGATCTAAATTAAGTGCATTTGCCCCTTCTTGAAACGCTTTTGCCTGAGCAATGGTTTCATCAACGCCTTTCATAGAATCAGGGTTACCTTTTCGCCCTGCTGCTACTTTTGCCTCGGTTTGTGCTTTTAACGTGTTGCTTTCATCGCTCATAATACTGCTACCTTCAAATTAGTCAAAAACATAAAACTAGCTTACAGTACGAACATGTATTTGAAATGAAATTATTAATTTAATCAGTTATCTCTAAATCAAACACCACGTTTATGGATGATTTAAAGCTTATTGTTGCCTGTAAATCGTTACTACGTATTTGAGGAAAAGAATTATCATCTTGCTGCGCCCTGTGCATCTTGGTTATGGCTGTACTAAAACCACTGTCATAGTTGTTTTTAGTTGAGCGAATAGTGCGTACTTCACCTACTTTTGCATTGAATGAATCAGCAAGTAAATCCGCTTTTATTTTTGCATCTTCAATTGCTAACTGTGTGGCTTGCGCTTGTAATTGCTCAAACTTTGAAGATAAAAACTCAATATTTTGAATGGCATTTACTTCTTGGTTCAATAAAAAATCGGTTAAATCGCTCACACGCTCAATACTGTTTAGCGTTACTTCAAACGTTCTTATCGCTGCGTATTCGCTAAGGGCCTGATGCCCTGTTTCAATATAATCCATTCCTGTTTTTTCAATTTTAACGTTTGAGGCAACTACGTCATCGGCGCTTATTTCAAATTGATTGAGCCCATCGATTAATAACTTCACTTTATTCTCAAGCGCGTTATTGGCGGCTTTCGGCTCATTTTTAACACTATTCACCTTAAATAGTATTTTAGCCATGTCAGGCTCAACTAATACCTCAGCAGTGCCTTGCACTGAGATATGACGATTGGCAGGTAAGCTCGAATTAGCAAAAGCGATGAGTGGCAAAAAGAGTAGAGCAATAGCGGTAATGAGTTTCACGTCGTTCCTTAAAGTAGTTAGTTAAATAATGATTATGTAACCGTACCTATAATCATACATGTAAAAATAAAAGAAAACTGCCCTTTATTGTAAGCAGAGTTTACCTCGCGCGGCATAAAGCCGCGCCTACAGCCAACCTAGGTTAACTCACCCACTTTTAGCTCTTTACCGCGGTTTATTTGGTAGCACTGGGCTAGTAGTAATTCGGCGGTGGCCTGTGCGTCTGTAAGTGCGTTATGGCAATGATAGCTTGGTAACTCATAACGTTTGCGACACGCACTTAGGGTTAAATCATCTTGTTTTATTTCTGCACCTTGACAAATAAGGCGCTTTTTTTCTATGTGGAGGGTGTCGAGTATCAACTTAGGTTGTGCGTTTATATTGGAACCTTTAAGGGCTGCTTTTAAAAACCCCCAATCCAGTATGGCGTTATGAAAAACCAAAATATGGTCACTAAAATCACGGCTTAGCTGCGTTAAGATAGTGTGCAGGCTTTGTCCTTTAGCAACGGTGTCTTCCACAATGCCGTGAAAAACAGGGCTTTGGTCTAAGCGTTTAACGTTTTTATTAATTAAATGCTGAGACTCACTCATTTTTATACATTGGTTATCTATTTTTACCCAGGCTACTGAGACAATTTCATGCTGGTTTACATCAAGCCCAGTAAGCTCTAAATCAATCACTAAATAGCGTTGCGTTAACGCATTTTGACTTAAAAGATTACGCCTTTTTATATACTTACTGAGCCATTTTTTTACCACAGCGCTTACCTCTTGTTACAAACTGCCACGGGCAAATTTAAACGCCGCGGCTTGCTGCGCTTGTTTTACTAAATAAAAAGCCTCTTTAAGCTGATGACGCTCTAATGAACTTAATTTATCGGGGTTTATGCAGTTACTTGGCAAACCTTCTTCGTTTATTTGCGTACTAAAACGCAACTGAGTTAAAAATCGCCAGCAATCTTTTAAATTATAAATATCGTCTTTATTTAGCAGTGAATGCTTAAGTAAAGCATCTAAGCGCTCTTGGGTATTGGCGCGTTTTATACCTGCTTTTAACGCATATAAACGCACTATGTCGTTAATGATCACCACACCACGTTTTTTTAAATCAATGTATTTATGATTATTATCATTTTTTTGCGTTTTAAGTTTATTAAACAAGCCAATAGGCACTGAGCTGGCTCTTATATCGGTTGCCATAGCAGCATAAAATAACTCATCGCGCGATATTCTGTTTAACTGCTCACAAAAGCCGCTGTATAGGGCATTGGAGCCTTCTATAAAGCGCAAATCAAAAAATATTTTGCAGTTAAGCATGGCGCTTGGGGTTGGGCTTTTTATCCATTTAAAAAAGCGCTCGCACCACTGGCTTACACTCATTCTGCATTCATCGCTGCTGGCCATTATATTTCCGGGGCAACGCCTAATGCCACATTCTACTAACTGCTCACATACAAACTCCCCCATGTGTTTAAAGTAAGCTTGGTGTTGCTCGCTTAAATCATCTGGGAGTAATAAGCCGTTGTCTTGATCTGAATGTAGGGTTTGCTCTTCGCGTGCTTGCGAGCCAAAACATATAAAGCAAAAACTGGTGGGCGCTGCGCCATTTTCTTCTTGAAATAAATGAATAAGACGCGAGGTAAGTGCATCGGTTAAGCCGCTGAGCAGTTTACCAATTAGCGATATGTCTTCTATGTTGTACGAAAAACTTCGCAGTAACTCAGGGATTTCGCCCGCATAACGTTTTAAATCGGCAATGCTGTGGGCTTTATAAATGCGGCCAATAAGCTGCACAGGATCGCTTTTTTGCTGGCGAAGTAAATCGGTACTGGTAAGCATACCCAAAGGCTTATGGTTTTCATCAAGTACAGGTAAATGATGAATATTGTATTTAAGCATTAAATGCAAAGCAGAAAACACCCGATTGTTTTCGAATATAAATTTAGGCTTTGCACTCATTATGCTGCTAACCGCATCTTGTGGGTCTACCTCGTCGGCCAGTACACGGTTACGTAAGTCGCGGTCGGTCACTACGCCCACTAAAATGGCGTGTTCGGTGATCATAATTGACGATACACCGTGTTTTTTCATTTTTTTAGCGGTTTGCCTAATACTGGCATCGGGGGCTAAGGTTATGGCGGTGCGGGTCATCAGCTCAGATATTCTGCGCTCAGACCAGCTATCGTTTTTACTTTTATAATGTGATGAAAGTAAACGATTGGCGTGCGCGCGTACAAAATATTGCTCAAACGGTTTGTATTGATGACGTAAAAAGTCAAAATGCGTTTGCGCAAGCATATACACTATGCCCTCTTTTTGTACCTGTAACCTATTTTGAATCGCCTCTCCGGTTAACAAAGAAGGATAGCCAAAGTAATCTCCCTGCGCTAAACGCTTCACTACATCGCCTTTTGCATCCACTAGGTCGTATAAACCAGAGCGAATTAAAAAAAGCTTTGGGGTTTGCGTTTGCAGCCACTGCGCTTGGTTTTCTCGGGTTAAATAAACACTATCAATATGGCTTACAAAATACTCACACGCACTGTCGTGTAGCATGCTAAATGGCGCCTGCATACACACAAACTGGGCAACTTCCTGCTGCTCTACACTCATTGCTGTACTCTTAAAAAGTATACACAAAACCTAATGTACTCATTATTTGAACAAATAAAAAGCCCGACTAAAGTCGGGCTTTTGGTGCTTTATTTTTAAGTAGGCTTAGCGCATTAATGTGCGTGTGCTTCACCTGACCCTTTAGGATTACGAATACCTTCCACCATTTGTTGTATTTCAAGCGGTGTCGATTTTGTTAATTTAAGTACGGTTGCAGCAACCACAAAATTAATTATCATTCCCACTAAGCCAATTCCTTCGGGCGAAATACCTAAGAACCAATTTTCTGGGCTATTAAGCTCAGGGCTTACAAATTTAAAGAAGATAATATACGCAGCGGTAAAGCCTATACCGGTCACCATGCCAGCAATTGCGCCTTCTTTATTCATTGTTTTAGAGAATATCCCCATAATAATTGCCGGGAAGAAACTCGCCGCCGCTAAACCAAAGGCAAAGGCGACCACCGATGCAACAAACCCAGGCGGGTTAATCCCAAAGTAAGCCGATATAACAATGGCAATCATCGCGGCTAAGCGAGCAGCTAGTAGCTCTTGTTTATCACTTATGTCGGGTTTAAGGGTGCGTTTAAGTAAATCGTGTGACACTGAGGTCGAAATAACCAGCAATAACCCCGCTGTGGTTGAAAGCGCAGCAGCGATACCACCGGCCGCAACTAATGCGATTACCCATGCTGGTAAATCAGCAATTTCAGGGTTAGCCAGTACCATAATATCGCGGTCTACTTTTACTTCGTTTGCGCTTGTTGGGTCTTCTACCTTGCCGGCGGTGTAAAACATTTTGCCGTCGCCGTTTTTATCATTAAAGGTAATTAAACCCGTGCGTTCCCAGTTTTTGATCCACGCTGGTGCTTGAGCGTACTCTGTACCGCTACCATCTTTACCGTTAATGGTGTCAATCATGTTTACACGTGCAAACGAGGCAACCGCCGGTGCAGTAGTGTAAACAATAGCAATAAATACCAGTGTCCACGCTGCTGAAATACGGGTATCTTTAACGCGTGGTACAGTGAAAAAGCGAACAATTACATGCGGTAAACCTGCAGTACCCACCATTAAAGCGCCGGTAATAGCAAATACGTCAATCATGCTTTTAGAGCCTTCGGTATATTGTGCAAAGCCCAGCTCTGCGCTTAACCCGTCTAGCTTATCAAGTACATACATGCCTGAGCCATCACTCAATGTGGCACCAAAGCCGGTTTGCGGGAAGAAGTGGCCTGTCATCATCATTGAAATAAAGATAGCGGGCACAAGATAGGCAAACACAAGCACACAGTACTGCGCTACTTGCGTGTAGGTAATGCCTTTCATGCCGCCAAGTACCGCATAAAAGAATACAATCACCATTCCAATGTAAACACCGGTTTCAATTTCTACTTCTAAAAAGCGCGAAAATACCACGCCTACGCCACGCATTTGTCCAGCAATGTAAGTAAAACAAATAAAGATTGCACACAAAATAGCAACAACACGTGCTGTTTGTGAGTAGTAACGATCGCCTATAAAGTCAGGTACAGTGAATTTGCCAAATTTACGTAAGTAAGGCGCTAAACACATAGCGAGTAATACATAGCCGCCAGTCCACCCCATTAAGTAAACACCGCCATCGTAACCTGCAAACGAAATAATACCCGCCATTGAAATAAACGACGCTGCGCTCATCCAATCGGCTGCGGTTGCCATACCATTGGCAAGCGGAGGTACGCCGCCCCCTGCCACGTAAAACTCATTTGTAGAGCCTGCACGCGCCCAAATTGCAATGCCGATATAAAGCGCAAAACTTAAACCAACAATTATAAATGTGAGTGTTTGAACATCCATTACCTAGCTCCTATTCGTCTACGCCGTATTTTTTATCTAACGTGTTCATTTTGAAAACGTAAACAAAAATCAAAGCTACAAAGGTGTAAATAGCGCCCTGTTGTGAAAACCAGAAGCCAAGTTTAAACCCAAAAAAACGTACTTCATTCAGTACATCTACCAGTAATATGCCAAAGCCAAATGAGACCACAAACCACACTGCTAGTAACTTAAACAGTAATGAAATGTTTTCTGCCCAATAAGCTTTTGCTTGTTCTTCATCTTTAAAAGCCATTTTTATTTTCCCCTTTAAGCATTGCATAATTGCAATGAGTGGTTTTTTTATAGTCGGTTATTAATTTAGCAACGCGGCGTGAAGAGTGAAGTGAGACCATAGTCGTAACAGCCTGTTAACGTTTACGTAAACTGCAAATGTAATTGTATTTAAAAATACAATTACACATAATTTTCAGTAAGTTAGCTTTTACCAAAGGGCGTTAACGGCAAAATTTAAGTGGCTTTGTGTAAAAATGCGACATTAGTCTAATAAATCACCAGAAATAAAAATAATCATTTAAAATCAACATAATAAAAACAACGTTAATATTTTGCATAAAATTGTGCACGCACACTTAAAGTTATCTCTGGTATTGTGTGTGGGTATAAATAATAAGGTTTAATAACAACATGACTGCTGTACTGATTTTTGTAGCATTAGGCTATATTGGGGTGCTGTTTTGGCTTGCTAATTGGGGCGATAAAACAACACCACTTGCTAAACGGATTAGCCATCATCCTTTTGTGTATTCGTTATCGTTAGGGATTTATTGTACCTCGTGGACGTACTATGGTTCGGTTGGTACCGCCGCCACAAGTAGTTGGAGCTATTTACCCATTTTATTGGGGCCTTCATTGTTGTTCTTTTTTGGCCAAGGCTTTTTACGCAAACTGGTATTAGTAAGTAAAAAACAAAACATTACCACCATTGCCGATTTTATTTCTGCCCGCTACGGTAAACGTCAAACTAGTGCAATACTGGTCACTGTTATTGCCCTACTTGCTACCATTCCCTATATTGCGCTGCAGTTAAAAGCACTCAGTACCAGCTTTTTGCTTTTGCAAAACAGCAATCAAATATCTGGCGAAATGCTTACCCTCACCGCCACGTTAATTATGGCGCTGTTTGCAATATTTTTTGGTACCCGTAAGGTAGATGTTACCGAGTACCGCTCTGGGCTTATGCTAGCAGTCGCCTTTGAGTCAATGATAAAGCTCATTGCGCTTATTGCCGTCGCTGGCTTAGCCTTGTACACCTTATTTAATTTACCCACCCTTAGCGGCGACAAAGTCACAGAGTCGATTTGGCAACACTGGGGCAACTTTAACTTTTTTAGTTTTAACTTTATTGGCCAGTCACTTATGGCTGCCGCGGCCATAATTTGTTTACCACGACAATTTCATGTCACCGTGGTAGATAACCAAGACAAACGCCATTTATTTACTGCTCGCTGGGCTTTTCCGCTGTATTTATTACTCACCGCCGCGATGATAATTCCTATTGCTACTGCCGCAATTCACCCAAGTATTGGTAGCAGTTTTTCACCCGACAGCTTTGTATTAGCGCTACCGCTTATTCACGACCAAGCTTTTTTAAGTACCTTTGTATTTATTGGCGGGCTTTCTGCAGCCACCGCTATGATAGTGGTGGCCACACTTACGCTTAGCACCATGATCTCTAACGATGTAGTGCTGCCGCTTCTACTACGCCGTAAATTTAAGCGCAACTTAATTACCAGCAGTTATAAATCGCAAATTTTATTAGTCAGGCGCTTTACCATAGCCGGCATACTTATATTGGCTTATTTTTATCAGCAATGGTTTGGCCATGGTAGTGCGCTGGCCAGCATGGGGCTGGTGGCTTTTTCGTTAGTAACGCAGCTGCTCCCAGCTATTGTGGGCGGGCTTTACTGGCGAAAAGGCCATGCTTATGGTGTATATGCGGGGCTATTAGCGGGTTTTATTTGTTGGGTATTATTTTTAATGATGCCAATTTTAGATGCCGGCAGTGCCCTTGATAGCGAGCTTCAGCAAACCCTTATTACACGCGGCACTCTGATTGCCTTATTTGCTAACATTGGTTGTTATATTAGCTTTTCGTTAGGGGCAGAAGAGCGCTTGATAGATAAAATTCAGGCTGCCGCATTTGTTAACCCTAAAGATCAGGCTATTTTATCGCGCCGCTTAAACAAAAATGTTAAAGCCACGGTTTACGACTTTAAAATACTACTGCAAACCTTTTTAGGTATTCAGCGTAGCCAACAAGTACTGGCGCACTTTTCACTTTCGCACCAGCTAAGTGACAATAATGCCCACCCCGAGCCCGAATTTATAGCCTACTGCGAACGTGCGTTAACTGGGGTGTTAGGGGCGTCTTCGGCGCAGGCGCTAATCCGTACGGTTTCATCGGGTAAACGTATGGCCTTTGAAGAGGTGGTTAACTTTTTTGACGAAACCACACAAGCACTGCAGTTTAACCAAAACCTTTTGTATACCTCGCTCGAAAACTTAAGCCATGGTATTTCGGTGGTCGATAAAGATTTAAAACTGGTGGCATGGAATAAGCGCTACAGCCAAATGTTTGGCTACCCTGACGGCTTTTTAGAAGTGGGGCAACCCATTGAAGATATAATAAGGTACAACGCAGTACGCGGTGAATGTGGCCCAGGCGAAATAGAGCGCCAAGTAGAAAAACGCGTTCAGCATTTAAAAAATGGTAGCTCGCATCACTTTATTCGCCACCGCAGAAACGGCCAAGTGTACGAAATGATAGGTAACCCCCTACCCGATGGCGGCTTTGTAACGAGTTTTTCAGACATTACAAACCATATAAGTACGCAAAATGCGCTTGAAGAAATTAACATGGATCTTGAAAACCGCATTGAAGCGCGAACCCAAGAAGTGCAAACCATTAATAAAGACTTACAAGCACAAATAGATAGCCGAGTAAAAACAGAGCAAGCACTTACTTTAGCCAAGCGCGAAGCAGAGCAAGCCAACGACAGTAAAACGCGATTTTTAGCACTGGCTAGCCACGATATTTTACAGCCTCTTAACGCAGCACGTTTATACCTTGCAGCCATTGATGAAAAGCAGCTTGATACAACTAACCAAAATAGCTTTAATAAGCTTGGCCACAGTTTAGACTCAACCGTGCATTTAATGTCGGCCTTACTAGAAATTGCCAAGTTAGAGCAAGGCGCAATGACCCCAACCCCTCGGCACTTTTGTATAAACGATATACTTATGCCACTGCAAAGCGAGTACGCTATTTTATCAAGCGATAAAGGCTTAAAACTAACCGTGCGTTCAAACGCACAAATTGTGCATAGCGACATTACCTACTTGCGCCGAATTATACAAAACTTAGTGTCTAATGCGGTTAAATACACTGAAACAGGGCGAGTATTAATAGCGTGCAGAAACCGTAAACATAATTTACGTATAGAAGTATGGGACACCGGCCCAGGTATTAGCCAAATAGAACAAGCTAAAATATTTAACGACTTTTACCGTATAGAAGCCGGTGATAACAAAGGCGTTGGTTTAGGGCTTGGCGTTGTAAAACGTATGGCCGATTTACTTAGCTTAGAGCTTGATGTGCACTCAGAGCCCGGTAAAGGCAGCCGCTTTAGTATTGAAGTCCCCTATGGCGATGCGCAGTTTGTACAACAAAAGGCAACGGCCAGCAGTTTAGTAGAAAACCGCGCCGCGATTAACATAGTCGCGGTAGACGATGACCCCGAAAACCTAGCAGCAATGGCCAGTTTACTTAAAAAGTGGCAAGCCAATTACACCTTGTTTGACGATGTAAATAAAGTACTCGCGCACGCTAAACAGCGCACAGCGCCCGATGTAATTTTAATGGATTACCAATTAGGTAATGATTGCGATGGTATTTCGCTTATAAAAACACTGCGTGATACATGGCAAAGCGAGGTGCCCGCCATACTTATTACCGCCGTACGCGACACCGAGCTTAAACAAGAAACCAAAGCGGCTAATATTCATTATTTAAGTAAGCCTATTAAGCCAGGTAAGCTAAAAGCACTACTTAATCACAGTACTTAGGCTCTGCTCAACAGTGTAAAACCAAAGCCCAACAAATTGCTGGGCTTTGGTTTATAGCTTATAGCTTATAGCTACGATTATGCTTGTTTTACGAGGCTTCTAAGCTTTTGAAACAACCAGCTTAGCCCCACTAGTGATAAACCCAAACCAATAAACGACAGCGCTTTTAAAAGCCCCGTTAAATTAGCCATATCCACCAAGAACACTTTTAAAATAACGGCGGCTAATACTCCTAAGCCTATTTTTTGGATTAATAGCTGATTTTTTAAATGCCCTAGCACCACAGTAATAGCCCCTAACACGAGCCAAATAACCGAGTAGCTATAAAGCTCTGCGTTGCTTGCACCTGTTGATATGTAAATATAAGGGCCTTGCCAGTATTGGCGTATAAAGCCATTAATTGCCAACACACTCAATACACCCGCTACTGTGAGTATAGATGGCGCAGCTTTTGTATACAGCGGCTTAATTAACGTATAAAGCCAAAGCACGAGACCCGAAGGCACTAACCAAAGCAAAAATAGCCAATTAAATACAAAATATTCGCCAATATAAATAGAGCTTAAAAATGGGTTAGCGTTTAGTAAGATACTCAGTGCAGTAAAACCCGCAGCACCTGCTAATGCCATGCCTGCCACATGGTATAATTTAGCTAAGCTACCGGCAATACGAGCACGGTGTAAATATACACAACCCAGCGCAAGCCAATTACAGGTGAGTAAAGCTTGTTCGTAAAAGCTCAAAGAATCAAACTGCGGATAATGCCCTACCAGTTGATAGCTGGTTTCGGTGGTAATAAATAACGCCAAGCAATGCAGCGCTGCGCCTTCAAGCCAAACTTTTAACTGCGATGCGTTAAAGCATTTGGCTGCAGTGTAAAATAACACCACACACAAAGGATAAACTACTAAGCTCCAGTGTACACCCAATACACTAAGCGCCTCGTAACTTGGGGTCCACGGTGACAGTGTTAGGCGAAGTAGTAATGCAGCCACCAACGCTTTAATTGGCCAATGTGGCATAGGCACCCGATAGCGGTTTATTAACACGCTAATAAGTAAAACTTGAATAGCCAGTGCAATGGTTAGCCCGCTGTCATTTAATAACATAGTGATAGCAAGCGTGATGTTGGCATTTGCCCCCACCCAATATGTAAAGCGCTGAAAAAGCGTTGCGCCACCTATTGCGCACTTAATTAAAATGGCGCTACTTGTAAGTAGTATCACTGCCCACAATGGATAGGCTGTGGCCAACGCATGGTTTGGGATTATAGCGTATAAGGTGGCAATCATTATAAATACGCTAAACGAGGCAGTAATGTGAAAAGCCAATCGTTTAGGTTGCCACTTTATACCAAAATAAAGCCCATATACGCTGAGCGCTAACCCTAAAAATATAGCGCCACCATATTGGTGCCTAAATATAAATAGCGAGTCAGAATAATCAACATAATAGGAAGGCGTGCTTAATAGCCAGAGTATAGCTATTAGCATCGCCACCCCTTGCCATAAATCCCAGCGGCTATTTTTAAGCACTAAAAACAGCAGTGTTAATATGCTTAACGCATTTATTATTTGCCACTGTAAGTAGTTATTACTATCAAAAAGCATAGCCAGTAACAAAGGGACAATACAGGCAAGCATTAAAGGGTTACTAGGGAGTGCGTTTATTAGGCGCTTTAAACTATGTGGGCGAGTTTCAACCACCGCAAGTTTTAACCCCAAGCGTGGCACGGCAATTAAACCAATAACACTTAATAGCCCATACGTGCCCATAAGCCAAATGGTGCTGCTGTTAGCAAAAGTAAAGCCAACAACATACCAGCTCAAATGCCCCGCCCAAAGTAAATACCACAGCCATGCACGCTGTACTTTATGCGCGACCAGCGCAGCAGATAAGCTCACAAACCCAATGTACATATAAAGCGCAAATAAATTATTGCTGCCGGTATTAATCAGCACGGGGACACAATAAGCACCAATAATACCTAGTACGGCTAATACTGGGCCAAGCATTATTGCCATAGCGCTCGCACTTATGGCAATAACCCCAAGGACAACAAATGCTGTTAAAGGGCTGATCATGTTATAGCTGCTATACGCTAATAAGGTCAGTGCAAAGCACGTAATAAAACCCCCACTGGCAAGCGCTGCAGGTATATAGTTATTAAACCCTTCAAATACACTATTTTTGTAATGCATATAAGCTGCGGCTGCAATTAAGCCACCACCAAATAAACCGCCTAGGGTTAATCGCATTGCAGGAGAGAGCAACCCGGCTTCTAAACTGTACTTTGCTAAAAATATACCGCCTAGCGCCAATGCGATTGCGCCTATCCAGGTCATCCAGTTTTGTTCAAAGTCGCTACGCAGTTTTTCAAAAAAAGAAGTTAAAAGTGTGGGTTTGAGATTTTTACTGCCTTGCTTATGTTTACTGGCAGAAGCATTAGCGGGAGGCTTTATTGCTGAAGCTGGCGTTTTTACCAGCCCACGAGGCTGACTTGGCTGTTTGGATTGATTAGGACTAACTTGAACAAAAGTCGCCTCATTACTATTTGCTTGGGCCGTGTCCGCATGTTCAGCTGTGGAGCAATCGGTGCTTTTATCGGCGTTTTCAGCGTGGCTTTGTGCGTTGTTAGCTAATTCTAAACTAAGTACTTTTGCTTTTAATTGGGTAATTTCTTGCTTTAAATTACTAAGTTGTGCAATTGCGACAATACCGCAAATAGCACCGGCCATTATTGCAAATGCAAATAAACCCACTATTCCTAAAAACTCATCCATGGCACGCTCTTTTTATTTATTATGTTATGAGTGTACCTAAAATTTTTAAAAGTTATAGCAATCTGCTTATATATGGGTTTATTTAATGTAAACAAAATCACGCTACAGCTAGGCAAAAAAAAGCCCCAAACAATAATGCTTAGGGCTTTTACTTTCTAGAACGTGTTACATGTTACTTATTCTACGCTGTCTGTAATTGTGCGCGTTACACTCATTTTAAAGCCTGAACTGGTTGTCACATCGTGCTCTAAAATTAAGATATAGTTACCTTCTTCGGTAAAATCTATATCGCTTTGTTGAATTAACACTATTTGTTGGCCGTTATCTTCGTATACGGCATACACAGTGTAAGCTTCATCATCTACATCAATTTCTTCTTGATCGTATCTATCTAAGCCATCAATTACATTGGTGGCATCATCAACGGTTTCACCATTTAAGGTAAAGTACACGTCAACTTCGCTTACTGTTTGCCCTGCGTAGCTTTCAATTAGGTTAACAACCGAAATAGTATGGCTGTAGCTGCTAGGTGTTAGGTTTTCCTCAACACTCATCATGCGTAAACCATTATCGACATCGTTGTAAAAAACGCCTACCGCACTTTGCTCGCGCTCTAGGGTCATTAAAAAGTTATCGGCAAGCTTAGTGCCCTCTTCGTCGTACATTGCAACGCTGTAACTGTTTGGCGAAAGCTCAATGTAATCGGTGTAGGTATCGCTTGCTACCGTATTAGTATCGTTAACTGTGGTGCCACGGGTCGTGCTAAAGCTAACTGGCGAGTAATCGTCAACGGTATTTATAAAGCGCAATTGGCCTAACGCTGATTGGTGCTTTAGTGCTGTAACATAGTTATTGTCAGTCACAATATCGAGCGTGATACCGTTTTCTTCTGTTGCATAGCTTGGGCGGATCATGGCTACGTAGCTTTCTTCATCGTAAAAATAAACCGACTCCGACTCATACACTACATCAGTGCTACCCGCCTCAGTGATATAAATTGTGTAGTAACCCTCATCAAGGGTTTGTAAATCTAGTTCACTTAAATACTGTGTTGATGTAAATAGTTCAGCACTTTCAAATACGCCATCATCGGTTGCTAGGTAAATATCGTAGCTAGTGTCTTCACTGGTGATATTGTAAAAACCTAAGTTAAACTCATCTGTATCACTTGAAATGGGCACACTTAGCTCTGTGAACGTAGGTTCGTCAAAGTTACCGCTCATTACAATTAGTTCGGTTTTGTCACCTTTGATTGATACTTCTTGTTCGCTAATTGTAATGTAGCTGTCGTTTGCATCTAAGTATTCAAAGCTTAAATCGTAAGTGCCGGTGCTGTAATTATGACGCGTGGTTACATCAGCAAAATCAGTGCCTGAGCGCTCAGTTTCGTCTACAAATAAACGCGTATATGGGCTGTTATATGAGCCGTTATATAATTGTACGTAGCCTGTATCACTTGAGCCGTCGCTGCCGCCACAACCAACTAAAATAGACATTAAACTTAGAGGTAAAGCAGCTTTCAACAGAGAGTTGGTCATTAAAGTTTCCTTATTATTAAAATCACTATTATGACTTCTTTGCTGCATTTTAATTTCATAGTTTACAAAGTATTACCCTCGCTGACAGTTCTTTACGAAAACGTTTAAAAGTGTAATAAATGTGCAAATAATAAGGATATTTGCGTAGAAAGCTTAAGGGGCTATTTTATATTGATCTCGGCCATTATTTTTAGCAACGTATAAAGCCATGTCTGCCCGCTTCATTACCTTGTCGAGGGGCTCGTTAGCGCTTTGCAGCTCCATACCAATACTTACGGTAAGCTGTTTGACCTGTTTAACTTTAATATTGTGTGCAATGTCTATTAGTTGCCCACAAAATTCAGCCGCTTGGCTTATATTACCGGTAGGCAAATAGCCGCCAAACTCCTCACCGCCTAAACGAGCAAATACTGCATTATTAACAAACACACGATTATATTTAGTGGCTAGCTGCTGGAGCACTAAGTCACCTTCATCATGGCCAAACTCATCATTAATTGCCTTAAAATGATCAATATCAACAATTAAAATAACATAAGGCGTGGCGGAGGCGGTTTTAACATACCGATAAAAATAACGCCTATTATGTACTTGTGTTAAGTCATCAGTAATTAGTTCGCGCACTAAACTTATGAATACTTTGCACAAAGCGCATGGTTTTAAATAAGCCATAGGCGGTACCATGGTTCTGCATAAGTCTTCAAAATAAACACTCATCCAATAGGGCTGCACAACTAATTCATCTATTACATCGGCCGTTGTGCCCATACTCCATAGCAATAAACCCAATGTAGAAAACACATACGCTTGTTTTGAAAGCTCAAAGCACTGCACTATCCAAAATAAAAATATAAGCACAATAACAATAAGGTTGCAAAAGTCGGTAGTAAAACCGTACACGTTATTTTGCACATCTAAAGAGGGAAAAGTATTTAAAGTATAAAGTGAAAAAACAATAATATAGAGAAGTAACGCTATACTTACCGCCTTGTTTATCCAACTCATTTTATAAAAGTTAGACAGCCTAACGGTAAGTTTTACAGTTTCAATCATAGGGTGGCGCTTTTTAGTGCGTTATTAACAAACTATAGCACACCAGAAAAAACCGTTATAAAAGGTTACCTTACCCTATACTTGCTGGGTTATTTCACCACCTTGAATAAAAAGGGTTGAGCAATGCAGACACAAATACAATGCAAAGCTAAAAACCCACATTTGCATTAGTGCCCACATAGTTTTAGTCGCGCTGAGCAGCTTATTTACCTATACCAACTAAGCATAAAACTATATTAGAGTGCTAAGGCCCCATAAAGCCAATATTAAAATAGTACTAGCAATCATCGCTTTAGTTTTGTGTTTACTGACTATTTGCTCGGCTTTATTACCTGCGTAATATACAACAACAGCTAAACTAAAATAGCGAATTGAACGAGCAATACCAGAGGCTAATAAAAACAAACCAATAGAGTATTTCGTAGCCCCAGCGGCAAGCATCGCAATTTGAAACGGAATGGGCACAATGCCCAGCGTCATTACAAACCAAAAACCTTGGTTTTGCATTTGCTGCTTAACATTTTCAAATTGCTCTTGGCTTGAAAACATTTCAATAACCCAGTCACCTATAGCGTCAAATAGGTAATAACCCAGCGCATAACCAAATAAAGCACCAATCACGCACCCAGCTGTAGCCATAAGCGCTATTAACCAAAGCTTTTCACGACGTGCTTGCATAAGAGGCACAAGCACTGCTTCAAGCGGAATAGGGACTATCGTAGATTCTAAAAACGACGCTACGGTAATGCCTGTTAGCATATGTTTAGAATCTATAAAGTGCCGTGTTTTTTCTTTTAGTTTTTTTTGAATAGCCATGTAAATCCTTTTTTGCTTGTGATGATAAGCCGTTGCTCAATGGGTTAATTCTTACATATTTACGTTAATACACGCTGAAAACAGTTAAAGATTTAACAGCCACACAACTGTTAACAAATTAGCAATATTTATAAGAATATTTTATTATGTGCCCATGCAGTTAAATACCTACCAAAGCAGTTAAAATTTATGCAAAGTGCACGTTTTATTCCCTTTAGAAAACAAGATATTGTTGATATGTGCAGCGCTGAGCTCACAAACAACTCAGAGCAAACATCGTTTAAACAATTTTGCGATTTATTAGCAAGCCTTATCCATTACGATTACCATTCAACACTTGAGTCGCTCAAAAATAACTACGCGCCCTTTGATCCCAATAGCGATACGCGATCTTTAGCGCCAGTATCAGCTGATCAAAAAGCGCAGTGCCAACGCGAATTTGCTAAAGATTTTGCTAAGGTACTTAATGCAGCTAACTTTGAAGTGATCACCCATCAAGACCTGCAAGATGCACTCAACGAAGAATCCCTTTTTAAAGTACGCCTCGAGGTAGAGTTTGACGACTTTGAAGAAGTGGTTTTTTATCGTCGTGGCGAATCACAACTTACTGAAACCATAACCAGCTTTTGGGGCTTGCGTAAAAAGCCCCTGCACTTTACCAATTACGACCGCGTTGCGGTGTTTATTCGCTTTAAAGATAAAGCCTACTTTGAGGCTAAAAATAAAACGCCTTTAGGGTTTGAGCCAAGCTCTACCATAGTTAAGCTGTTTCAAAATGTACCCAAAGCCGACCTTGAAATGCTATTTCCGAATAGCGAAGTACGTATGCGCCCTATTGATAAAGTGATTATTGGCTCATCGGCTTTAGTAGGCGGTGCTGTGGTATTAATTACTAAGCTTGGCGCATCTATTTTATTGTTATTTGCTTTATTTGCTTTTTGGGGTGGCTTTAGAAGTGAAGCCGTAGAAATGACCCAACAACACTTTATTACCTTTGCTATTGGAATGGGGGTTTTTGGCAGCTTTATTTTTAAAGAGTGGAGTAAATTTAAAAACCGTAAAATTAAATTTATGAAAGCGCTAAGCGATAACCTCTACTTTAAAAATCTAGATAACAATGCCGGTGTTTTTCATACCCTTATAGACGCCGCCGAAGAAGAAGACATAAAAGAAGCCCTGCTTGCCTATACATTTTTATTAAAATCAGAAAGTGGCTTAAGCGCACAGACGCTTGATGAGCAAATAGAGGCGTGGTTTAAAACAAAGTATAAATGCGAACTCGACTTTGAAATTAGCGATGCGCTTGAAAAGCTCACTCGGATGCGTTTAGTAACCAGCACTAACGATGTGTATAGTGCAATAAATTTAGATCATGCAAAAACTATTTTGGATGAGCGCTGGGATAATCTTTTTCAATATAATTAAAATGTTTAAAACAACTTTTTTCTAAACTCAGTGGGTGACACGCCCACTGATTTTTTAAACCGTTTAGAAAAATTAAATATATTAGGATACCCCACATAAGCAGCAATATGGGCAACCGGCCAGCGGGTATTTAGTAGCAAGTTTTTAGCCCGTTTAATACGTAAATAAATAAGCTGCTGCATTGGACTTTTACCAAATTGCGCTTGGCATAACCTATGTAAATGCGGTGCTGAGTAATGTACTTGTTCGCACATGGCGTCTATTGTCCAATCAAACTGCAGGCGCTCTTCTACCTCTAAAAACAAACTAGTTAACCGGTTATGCCCGCCTATTTGCGGCTCGCTTTGCAACGTAGTGTTTAAGTAGTGACTTAAAATAGGCATTACGCCTTCGCGCAAAGTAGCGTTTGCCTCGCTGTATAAAAGCTCCATCGCTAAATGTAATGGCGCTAATTGCTGATTAGTTAATACCTTAGCGTGCGCTAAGTTTAAATGTTGCCAGCGCTTAGTATTTGCAAGGTTTAGCCAAATCACATCCCATTTTTCACTCGCTATTTTAACCTCAAAACGTTGCCTTGCAGGCAATATAGCTAAGCTATTTTCGGCAAGTGTATATTGGTTATTAATGGTTTTTAGCGAGCCCTGGCCAGCCAAAGTATAAAAAAGAGTGTGTTCAAGCGGGTTAGTACGTGCAACACAATAGTCACCCAATAAATTTGAGCAACCTGCCAGCTCTATTTCAAGGCTTGGCATTTGCGAAAGCGTGTTTAAATCAATAAACCGCTCTGTACACTCTGGGCCAATATCGAGTACATCTACAATGGTGTTGCGCATAATTTAAAATGATAGTTTTGGATAAATAAAAGAGAGCTTTAAGCATAACCGCAACGCATTATTTTAGCTATATTTAAGCCACTATAATTGCCACACATGCAATAGGACACGAATGAACTCACTACAGCACATAATTAACCGCCGCGATTGGGAAAACCCAATTTCGGTGCAAGTTAATCAAGTAAAAGCGCACAGCCCACTTAATGGTTTTAAAAGCGTTGACCATGCCCGTACAAACACGCAATCACAAAAACAAAGTTTAAACGGCCAGTGGGATTTTAAATTATTTGATAAGCCCGAAGCGGTTGATGAATCATTACTTAGTGAAACACTTGCCAGCGACTGGCAAAGTATTCCAGTGCCTTCTAACTGGCAACTACACGGCTTTGATAAACCTATTTACTGTAATGTTAAATACCCCTTTGCAGTAAACCCGCCATTTGTACCAAGCGATAACCCAACAGGTTGCTACCGCACTGAGTTTACTGTTACGGCGCATCAATTAGCTCAGCGTAACCATATTATTTTTGAAGGCGTAAACTCGGCGTTTCACCTTTGGTGTAATGGCCAATGGGTGGGCTACTCGCAAGATAGCCGCTTACCCAGCGAATTTGATTTAAGCAAACTGTTAGTGGCTGGTACTAATCGCATTGCGGTTATGGTTATTCGCTGGAGCGATGGCAGTTACCTAGAAGATCAAGACATGTGGTGGCTAAGTGGCATATTTCGCGATGTTAATTTACTTACTAAACCGCAGCACCAAATACGCGATGTATTTATAACCCCAGATTTAGATGCCTGCTACCGCGATGCAGCGCTACATATAAAAACCGCAATAGATGCGCCAAATAACTACCAAGTAACCGTACAGGTTTTTGATGGTGAACAAGCACTGTGTGAGCCACACATACAAAGCACTAACAATAAACGCGTTGATGAAAAAGGCGGTTGGAGCGATGTCGTATTTCAAACAATTGATATACAAAACCCTAAAAAGTGGACAGCTGAAACCCCGACCTTATACCGCTGTGTTGTAAGCTTACTAGATGAGCAAGGCAACACTGTAGATGTAGAAGCCTACAACATTGGCTTTAGAAAAGTAGAAATGCTTAACGGGCAGCTTTGCTTAAACGGCAAACCGCTACTTATTCGCGGTGTTAACCGCCACGAACACCACCCAGAAAACGGCCACACGGTGAGTACCACCGACATGATTGAAGATATTAAGCTGATGAAGCAAAATAACTTTAATGCTGTACGTACCGCTCACTACCCTAACCACCCTCGTTTTTACGAGCTGTGTGACGAGCTAGGTTTATACGTAGTAGATGAAGCCAATATAGAAACTCACGGTATGTTTCCTATGGGTAGGCTTGCCAGCGATCCGCAGTGGGCTGGCGCATTTATGTCGCGCTATGCGCAAATGGTTGAGCGCGATAAAAATCATCCCTCTATTATTATTTGGTCATTGGGAAATGAGTGCGGGCACGGTGCCAACCACAATGCGATGTACGGCTGGTCTAAAAGCTTTGACCCATCGCGCCCAGTGCAATACGAAGGTGGCGGCGCAAATACCACAGCAACCGATATTATTTGCCCTATGTATGCCCGTGTAGATACCCATGTTGCCGACGACGCCGTACCTAAATACTCTATTAAAAAATGGTTAAGCCTACCGGGTGAAACGCGCCCACTTATTTTATGTGAGTACGCCCATGCAATGGGTAACAGCCTAGGTAGCTTTGACGATTACTGGCAAGCATTTAGAGAATACCCGCGTTTGCAAGGCGGCTTTATTTGGGATTGGGTAGACCAAGGTTTATCTAAAACAGACGAAAGCGGTAAGCATTACTGGGCTTACGGTGGCGACTTTGGTGATGAGCTAAACGACCGCCAATTTTGTATAAACGGCTTATTATTTCCAGACCGTACACCGCACCCAAGCCTGTTTGAAGCTAAATACAGTCAGCAACATTTACAATTTACGCTGCGAGAGCAAACTCAAAACCAATACACCGTTGATGTATTTAGCGATTATGTATTTAGAGCAACCGATAACGAAAAGCTTATTTGGCAGTTAATAGAAAATGGCCAATGTGTAGAGCAAGGCGAGCAAGTTATTAATATTTCTCCACAAAGTACGCAAACGCTAACTATTAATACAAAAACGATGTTTAAAGCAGGTGCGCAATATCACCTTAATTTAGATGTTGCACTGATTAACGACTCAAGCTTTGCAACTGCCGAGCATGTATTAAACACCGAGCAATTTAAGCTTATAAATAGCCAAAGTTTAAGCGCTGATGCATTTTCGCTTGCTATAGCAAACACCTCAACGCACGGCGCACTAAATATTAGCGAAACCAACACACAGCTAAATATTGAAGGCGATACCTTTAAACTTGTGTTTAATAGCCAATCAGGCCTTATTGAGCAATGGTTACACAATCAAACCCAAGTTATTAAAAGCCCATTGGTAGATAATTTTTACCGCGCCCCGCTTGATAACGACATAGGCGTAAGCGAAGTAGACAACCTAGACCCTAACGCATGGGAAGCACGCTGGTTAAGAGCAGGTATTGGGCAGTGGCAGCGTACATGTCGCTCGTTTGAAGTAGTGCAATCAAAAGTAGATATACGTATTACCTGTGTATTTAGTTATGAATTTAATGGCGTAGTACAAACAAAAACAACTTGGCTTTATACACTTAATAATACCGGTGAAATTAGCTTAAATGTTGATGTACAACTAAACGATACTCTCCCGCCCATGCCACGCATAGGACTAAGTACAACGCTTAATAAACCAAGCGATACACAAGTAAATTGGCTTGGTTTAGGCCCATTTGAAAACTACCCAGATCGTAAAGCGGCTGCGCGCTTAGGGTATTACAGCGCACAATATAATGAGCTATATACACCGTATATATTCCCAACCGATAATGGCGTACGTAGTGATTGCCAATTACTTTGCATTAATAACCTAAACATAACTGGTGCGTTTTTATTTGCCGCCAGCGAGTACTCACAAAGCATGTTAACGCAAGCAAAACACACTAATGAGCTAGTCGCTGATGATTGCTTACATGTACATATTGACCATCAACATATGGGGGTTGGCGGCGATGACTCATGGAGCCCAAGTACCCATAAAGAGTATTTACTAGAGCAAAAGCAATACAACTACTCTTTAAAATTTAGCGCTAAATAAAACAGCGCTTAATCCATACAAAAATAGCGGCTAATTTAGCCGCTATTTTTTTAACACTGAATTGTTATTTATTACTACTGAGGCAGCGATTTGTTCGCTAACTTTTTAGCAATTACGTTATCAACCGATAAGCTACCTGCCCCTTGTATAGCCAGTGCAGCCGTTGCAACTAACAAAGTAAGTGCGAACTCATAGCCGTTGTTTGCTACAAATAAACCATGACTAATGTGCACGCTAAATATCGCAATCAGCATAGTAAACGCCGTAACTACAGCTGCTGGGCGCGTTAATAAACCAATGGCTAAGGCAATACCGCCAAAAAATTCAGCGCTGCCTGCCATCATTGCAAGCCAATAGCCAGGCTCAAGGCCAATGCTTGCCATCCACTGCCCAGTGCCTTCAAGGCCGTAGCCGCCAAACCAAGCAAATAATTTTTGTGCACCGTGCGCTGCTAAAATTAAACCAACGGGTACACGTAAAATAAGTGCTGCCATGCCTGCGTTAGAGCTTAATAATGAGTGTAAGTATTTCATAGTGTGATCCTGTTTTATTGTTAATAAGGCTAGTAACCAATGAGTACAGTTTACTATCATCATTTAAAACAATTAATACGAATATTATTGCCAAATTATCAACATGGTGTTTTTAATTCCTTAACTAAGTTGCGCCTATTTTGTACTTAGCGGGCATAAACACCCCAGTAGCTAGTTTAATAGCGCACTTTTAAGCGTTATTAAACAGTAAACTAATAGCTAAATAGTCCGGCTCTGCTAGTATAAAAAAAGTAGTAAGAATTGGATCCGCTTATGAGCTATAAAGGTAATAGATTGACGTTTTTCCCACCTAAAAATAAGGGGGCGCTCTTTTTTGTTTTCATTACTTTGCTCGCGTTATTTATTACTTTTGATTCTCATGCTGCCGATACATGTAAAATAAAGCACTTAAACTCACCCACGCCTGCCTCTGTGCTAAAGGTAAATACTCCTTCTGAACTCACTGCTCAACGCGGTGTTAATCAATACCAAATAAGTTGCTCTGTTAAAAATGGTGGCGTACTAAGCTTTTTACGCCCAGGGTTAGATAGCTTTACTTGGCAGCAAAACAACACTGTAAAAGCGCCCTTAAAAGCGGGGCAAGTAGCCTACTTAATGGACTCGGGGGCTTTTACAGCCACAATAACATTAGAATCAAAGCTTAATTACACACCGCGGTTTAAATGGCAGCCAACTCACATTTATTTCAAAAAAGCGCAGCAACATTCGCTGATTATGGGCTCATTTTATGGGTTGTGCATTACGCTTATTTTTTATGTATTAATAATGGGGCATAGACTTAACGAAAGTGTATTTAAGCTCTACAGCATTTACATTTTTTGTATTGGCAGCTTTATTTTACTCCAAGAAGGGCAACTGTATTTATTTGTAACGCAGCATGTCTCTGGCGTTATTTTTAACTTATACCTACTTAGCATTGGCTTAACCGTACTAAGTGCCACGTGGTTTATGCTTGCGTTACTCGAGACTAACAAACGCTGGCCTAAATTAACTAAGCTGCTCAAAAAATTGGCCTGTACTGTAATGCTATGCGCGGTTCTTAAAATGCTCGTTACCGACCTGTTATTTTGGACAATAGCAGGGCATATAATGGCTTATTCTTCGCTGTTTATTGTGGCTGTTATTTTTACGTTAGCAGCCATGCAAGCCCTCAAAGGTGTCCGCGAGGCAACACTCGTATTTGTAGCGCTTAGCTTTGTATTAGTAAGTATGATTTTTAGGGTGCTGCTTATTAACCAAAGTCCGTTTATGCAGCGTTATGGGTTTGTGTTAGCGTTTGCGGTTGAATCATTTTTATTAGCTGTTGCGGTTTCAAGGCGTATAAGCCGAATGCGAATTGCACAAAAGCGCGCCGAAACCGAAGCCGACTACGACCCCCTTTGTGGTATTTTAAACCGCAGGGGCTGGGCTAAAAAATCAACCGCGCTTATCAATATGCACGCCAAAAAAGGCGGCGTATTATGTTTGATGTATATAGATTTAGACGACTTTAAACAAATAAACGACAGCTACGGCCATGCTGTAGGCGATGACGCTTTATGCAAGGTTGCCCGTTGCTTAAAAAGCAGTGTTCGCAGCAGCGATGCTGTAGGGCGCTTAGGCGGTGATGAATTTGTCGTACTTGCACATTTTTATACTAATGCGCAGGTAAACCCTAAAACTCATCATTTAAAAACCGCCTTAAATAGGCTCACAATAAATCACAACAACGACCCTATAGCCATTAAAGCGAGTATGGGTACTACCGTATTTAGTGAACCGCCCCACTCTATTGATGAAATTTTAAAAGCGGGCGACACCGCCATGTACCATGAAAAAATACAACGAAAGGTTAAACCGCTCACGTTAGTAGATGGCTAAATTTAGGCAATACTGCTTATTGCTATTAAACCGTAGCCGGCTTGGCAAATTGTTTACGGTTTACATAGTGGCTCATAATAATGGTAAATAAAGTTGAGCACACTGCAGCCGCTGCATATACCTGCCAAATCAAAAATTCAAACTTAAGCGCGAGTGCAATCACAGCAAAAAACACACAGCCCCCTAACGAGCCAATAATGCCGCCGTTAAGCACCTTATACGCCGAGTATTTTTTATCACTTGCATGCGCAATACTGCCCATAACCGCCAAAATTACCGGAAAAGTAGAAAGTAACCCGCTCCACATAGCGCCTATTTTTGCCGATATAAACGTAACTAACATAATAAAGCAGCTGACCAATAACATTTTTAGCGGCAGCTCCCACGCAGCGGTAAAAGGTTTGGCATCGGGCGCAAATTTTAACTTACTCGATGCCAGCGCAAGCACCAATAAAGTACTGAGCGAAAGCACCGATGCAAAGGCAATATTCACCGGCAATAACAAGGTAAATGCACTAAAAGCGCACCATAGTGTTAATGCAGCAAACAGCGCTTTAACTACCCCATATTTTGCAAGCATGGCAGCATAACAAAAACAAAATAAGCCTATACCGCTCATGCCATACAACGACGCCACAGCCGAGTTACTCGCAAATAACTTACCTTGCTCAAGCGCAATAAAATACGAAATAGGGCCCGATGTAATAGGCAAGCCCGGAATAATACCGCTCACAAAACTGCCAAAGCGTTTTTGAGCAAAGTGAATAAATAATAAAAGTAATGGCGCAATGGTGAGTTTTAACAGCAACATAAATAACTATAAAGTATGAGAGTTGCGCGTTAGTCTACGTTTAAAATTCCGTACTGTAGAGTGAATAAATATCACTCATACGGTGTAATTATTTTCATCTATAGGTACAAAAAAGGCCACTACAAAAGTGGCCTATTCTTTAATAAATATATTGCTTACGCTTTTTTAAATAAAACCTCAGGGTTTACCATGGTTTTCATTTCAAGCACGTTGCCGTTTGGATCTTCAATAAAAAAGGTTTCTTGTTCAAACTCATCACCAACAAAACGGCGATACGGTTTATCTAGGTATTCAAGCCCCGCATCTTCTATACGTTTTTTTAAACCGTTAAATTCATCTTCTGATAAATGAATACCAAAATGCGGTACCGCCACTGCGCCCATATCTACATCGTGGCGAACAGTGGGTAAGCGCTCTTCGCTTTGATGTAATGTGAGCTCATTACCCCAAAAGTCTATGTCTACCCAGCGCCCTTCTTCGCTGTTCCCTGTTTTACAGCCAAGCACATCACAGTAAAACGTTTTCGCTACTTTTAAATCGCCAGCGGGTATAGCCAAGTGCAAACAGTTAGACATAAATTACCTTTAATCTTTTAAATTTTTATATTAATAACCTCTATTATACATAAAATATAATTTATGAAACATTAACAGCCACAAATAAGCATAGTTAATACCAACCCAGATTAAAAAGTAGCCTTAATAACATTTAACGCTAACACCCACATTTTATTTATTAGAGATAGTTAGAAAGCGTAAAAGGATTAGTTTAAAATGCACTGCTATGATTAAATTCTTATTTTTAAAATTTATAACCTTCTTTTTAGGCTTTGTAGCCTGCTTTGCCATGCACACAACTTTTGCATTGCCTTTAGTTATTTCGGCGGCGCTTACAGGGCTAATTGGCTCGTTTATTCCTTTTCCTGCTCGGTTTAAAAATCATCCCTATGCGGCTATTTACGCAGGTAGTTTTGCCGGCATGTGCTCTACACACTTAATTACAAGTTATTGGGAAATAGCCATAATTTCAGTTATTGGCGCCAGTTTATATGTGCTTACCATAAATATGTTTACCGGATTTGGCGGTAAGCTTGGCAGTGTTGCCTTTGCAAGCGTGGCTTTATTTATGTTGGCCAAAGGAATGGTTTTATGAATTTAGAATACCCGTTTATAGCCTTATTAGGTGCGTTTTTAACGTTTTACTTAGCCAAACATAATCGTTTTGACGGCATACGTGCATCGGCCTCGCTTTCTATTATTGCTTATTTACTATTAAGTGCTTTAAACCTAAACCCCGACTTATACTCAGTCGTGTTTTTTGGCGGCACATTTATAGGCATGAGCGCCCCACACCGATTTGGTATTTATACCGTGGCCAGCTCATCTATTTTATTTTCGTTTTTATTTGAATACCTGGTACCAAAGCTTGATGGTTATGGCGGTGCGTTAGGTGTGAGTGCGTTTTTATCTATTTGTATTTGCCACATGTTTATTTTACTCGGAGCGCCAAGAAGTAAAAAGCCACTTGGCTAAATCACTCGTTTTTAACCTTAACGCTACTGGTTGGGTAGCCAAATAGCACTTTGCATTTAGCTTTTAACCCTTTCGCCGTATAGGTACTTTTTAATAAATGAGCCCACTGATGAAACGTTATTATTAGTGGGTTATTACTATTTAGCTGCCCTACTATGCCGTATTTACAGGGCTGATTTTTGTCTTCTTCTACAAAGGTGCCAAATAATTTATCCCAAATAATAAGCACACCGGCAAAGTTTTTATCAAGGTAGCGTTTATTAATTGCATGATGAACCCTGTGGTGCGATGGCGTATTAAATACGCTTTCAAACCAGCCTAACTTAGCCACTATTTGCGTGTGCACAAAAAATTGATACGCCAAATTAAGTGCCACTACACTAAATACGGTTAAAGGGTCAAACCCTAGCAGTATCATAGGTAGCCAAAATACCCACATGCCGGCTACTGGGTACATTATGCTTTGCCTAAACGCAGTGGTAAAATTCATTTTAGTGGAGCTGTGGTGCACCACATGCGCAGCCCACAACCAATGAATATGATGCGACGCACGATGAAACCAATAGTACAAAAAATCTTGCAGTAAAAATGCAAAAGCAACGCTTAATACACTTAGCTTTATATCAAATAAGCGGTACTCGTAAAACATGTAAAAAAATGGCATAAGTAGCAGCAGTGCCATTGCATCTGCGCCTTGGTGCAACAAGGCTAAAACGGTGTTTGCTAGGCTGTCTTTTATATTGTAATAGCGCTTAAATTTTACAAATTCAAAGCATACAAACACTAAAAACACAGGGCTTAGGGCAAGTAAAATAATTTCTGAGTTCATACTTTGCCCACCATAAAGTAATGCTGCAGTTTATTTAATGCCTGGGTTATATCTTTACTAATTAAGTGTTTTAGCAAAGCATTTGGCAGCCACCACGGCGCTTTGCAGCGTATACAATAATTAAGCTCGGTAGTGATACTTTTAGCGCCTGTATTAGCAACTAAATAAATATCACCTTGATGGTTTGCCACAGGCTTGTTACCTACTATTTGGTAGCAAATGTGGCTGGGGTTAGCCATTATTATACGCTCATTAAACGTGGCATTTGCCATTTTCACTTGCCTAATAGCGCCTTTCCCGCCTTTTAGCTCACCGCTATTTGCTGTTTTTATTAGCTCAAACTTGGCATTAAAAAAGCGATCTAACTGCTGATGATCCAACAAGGTGGTTATTATTTGCAAAGGATCTGCATTAAGCGTTTGCTTTATTGATATAAAGATCATTGTTTACAGCGAAGATAATTACTCATGTAACTAGCATATAAAAATTGAACATGGCAAGCTTGCTCATACACGACCATTTTTTAGCTTTAGACGACAAATGCATACACTGGCTGATCATTACTTTTCGAGCATTTTAGATTACTTGCAAACCCAAGGTATTGATTCTAATACGGCTCTTAAGGCAATCGGGTTTACTGAATTTAGTCGCCAGCATAGTCAGCAATTAGCACCCCGTATTAGTTTACAAAGCTACAATGCGCTGCTTGTGTACGGCCAAAAAGTGCTAAACGATGCGCTGTTTGGTTTTACTTTAGGTATGCACATTCGCCCCGCAGATTACGGTATATTGGGCTATTTAATAGAATCGAGCGATACCCTAAGTAGCGCTATAAAGGCACTGTTAAATTACGACAGCTTAGTGGCAGATATTGGTAAAGCGCAGTTTTTGCAAACTGCAGACACCGCTACGGTGCGCTGGCATGCTCATCCTCATTGTAATGAACAAGTAGTATTACGAAACATGACTGCGTGGGTAAGCATTATTCGCCAATTAATAAACGCATCACTTTGCCCAAGCAGTATCAGCTTTATACATAATTGGCCTAAAAGGCACACACAACAGTTAGAAGCGTGGTTTAAATGCCCCGTTATAAGCGGCGCAGCGCATAACCAAATAAACTTTCCGAGCAGTTATTTAAACCTTGCCTTTAAAACCGACAACGCCATTGTAAATGCTACATTTAAGCAGCTTTCACAACAGCAGCTATCGCGTTTTAAAAGTCAGCAGTGCTTAACAGAAAAAGTTAAACAGCTACTTATTGCAAAAACAACATTACAAAATTGCCAGCTTATTGCAGTTGCAAGCGCATTAAACGTAACACCGCGCACACTACAGCGACATTTAAAAAAACAACATGTAACCTTTGCGCAATTGCTAGAACAAGAAAGAAAAAGCCGCTCCCACACGTTAATTGGCACGCTCCCACTTAGCGAACTAGCTAACCTGTTAGGCTTTAAAGATCAGAGCTCGTTTAATCGTGCTTTTTTACGATGGCACCATTGCACACCCACACAATTTTTAAAACATAAATGAACCGCAGTGTTATTCACATTAAATAAACATTTATGGTATACCTTTTAATCAACACTCTTTAAACTAGAGCGCATAATAATTAAAAATGTGGGTTATATTTGTGCGTGTAGTATTAAGTATTTGTGTGTTTATGCTTTATAGCGCCATGTGCAACGCACAAACCATTACCTTTGTAGCAGAAGATCTTCCGCCTTATCATTTTATAAATGAAAATAACGAACCCGACGGCGCATTAGTCGATTTAGCCAAAGCCACCATTAAACACACAAAGCTATCCGCCAAGCTTGAAATAATTCCTATGGCGCGTATTTTTACAATGCTTGAAAACAACCCAAATGCAATTGCGTTGTCTCTTTTAAAAACCCCCATTAGAGCAAGGCAATACACCTGGCTAGGTGAGTCATACTTTGCCGATGCTTATTTAGTTAGCTTAAAAAACCGTACTGATGAAGTTACCCACCTTAATCACGCAAAATTTTACCAAGTGGCCACAATACGTGGCTATTCAAGTGCCACCTATTTAAAAAACGCCGGTTTTACCGAAGACAAAAACCTAGTTCTTGTAAGCTACTATCAGCAACTGTGGCAAATGCTTTATAAAAAACGCATCGACTTTGTACTAACCAACACACTTACGTTAAATAACGAGCTAAAGCACTCAGGCCTAAATCCCAATTTAATAACTAAGCGAATTCATTTAACCGACTACCCTTCAAAATTATATTTTAGTGCCAACAAAACCCTAGATAAACACACCGCAAGCGCTATTAGCCATGCACTTAACAGGCTAAAAGAAAACGGCGAATATCAGGCTATTTTAACCAAGTGGCAACTACCGTTTCCGGCTACTGCCAACAAGTTGTAATAAACAGGGTCTATAATTTTAGCAACGCAAACACTGCTAGTTGGCTATGCGAACAATTAAAACACCTCAGGGTATAAAACTCAGTTACCAAGACGAAGGCGATAAAAAAGCCCCCGCAATCATACTTATTATGGGTTTAGGGGCACAAATGACTGTGTGGCCCGACTCGCTTTACTACACCTTAGTAAAAAAAGGCTTTAGGGTTATACGCTTTGATAACCGCGACACTGGCCTTTCTACTCATTTAGAGCACCACCCTAGCCCGAGTTTATTTAAATCGTGGTTAAGTAAACGCCTGCCCATACGCACGCAACCCCCCTATTTACTTGATGATATGGCAAACGATGTATTGGCGCTTATGGCGGCGCTTAAAATAAAAAAAGCACACTTTGTAGGTGCTTCTATGGGCGGTATGATTGCTCAGCTAATTGCAGCTCAACATAAAAAAAAGGTGCTAAGTTTAACCACTATTATGTCAAGCTCTAGCCTGCCAAGGCTGAGTGCCAAAAGCATTGGCGTATTTATAAAGCTTGCCAAATTAAAGCCCAAAACATCCAGCCGTGATGAGGCGATAAACTACAACATTAAACTTAACCAACTTATTGGCAGCCCCGCTTACCCTCAATCAGAAGACGCACTTCGCCATCACGCAACGCAAATTGTAGAGCGCTCGCATAATCCAAGTGGCTACAAACGCCAACTTATTGCTATGGCTGCGAGTAAAGACAGGCAACATTTAATTCGTAAAATTAAAACGCCTACTTTAGTAATTCACGGCAGCGACGATGTGGTAATACCCGTAAGTGCAGGCAAAAAAACGGCAAGCCTTATAAAAAAAGCCAAACTAAGAGTAGTCCCTGGGATGGGCCATAACTTTGCGCCAGAACTTATGCCTCTTATGACAAAGTGGATAGTTAAGCATGTAAAAAAAGCGCAGCGCAAACACCTAAATAAAAAACGTAAAAAACAACAGCAACAAAAAACCACTTTGGTATAACCAAAAAAGCACTATAAAAACTACGAAAACAAAAAATTGGTAATGTTGATATTTTAAATTGGTATGTTAGATTAAAGTTAAGCGAAGTTAATATCGCTCATTTTTAATATCATCACACAGAGACAACAATGAAAAATCTAACATCTACCTTTAAACTCACAGCACTGGCTGCTGTTACCCCTTTGCTATTTATGGGCTGTGCCAGCACAAGTACACCTGTTGATAGTAATGTCGCAGTGCCTGCGTCAAAATTTGATTTATCGCAATGGAAAATAAACGTACCTGTAGATCTCAATAACGATGGAACAATAGATACCGTAGACGTAGAAGAGATCCAAACCTACGCGCACCCTGATTTTTTCTACCTTGATGATCAAGGTTATATGGTCTTTACCTCGCCAAATAAAGCGCTTACCAGCGCCAATTCAACCAATACCCGCAGTGAACTAAGACAAATGATCCGCGGCACTAATACCAAAATAAAAACTAAAAATTCAAAGAATAATTTTGCCCTAGCTGTTCACCCGCTATCGGAGCGCTTTGGCTCGGTAGGCGGAAAAATGGAAGCCACCCTAAAGGTGGATCATGTTGCGCTTCGCGCTAACGATCCTAATAAAAAAGCCGCTTATTCTGTGGTGGTAGGGCAAATTCACGCAGGTAAAGATCAAGCCTTAATAGATACAAAACTGGGTTTTGGCTGGGGTAACGAGCCGCTTAAAATTTATTATAAAAAATGGCCTGGCCATAAAACCGGATCTGTTTTTTGGAATTACGAACGTAACTTACCAAAAAAAGATCCTAACCGAACCGACATTACATACCCTGTGTGGGGTAATACCTGGGAAAACTCGGACGATCCCGGTGCGACAGGCATAGCGCTTGGCGAAGACTTTAGTTACACAGTAAACGTGCATAAAAACATGATGTACTTAACCTTTAGCGCCCAAGGCAAAAAAGACGTTAACTACGCAATTAACTTAGGCAATAACATAGATGCCTATGGCAAGGTAGATGAAAAAGATCACCCTAATGGCTATGCTGCCGATTGGCATTACTTTAAAGCGGGTGCTTATAACCAATGTAGCACCAAAAGCGCTAAAGGCATTTGGTACCCAGGCTGTTTAGGCACTGGCGATTGGGCCACCGACAAGCAAAATGGTGATTACGCCCAAGTGAGCTTTAAAAAATTACTATTAAGCCCATCAACTAAACCGTAAGCGTTGTTGTAGTTAAGTAGTTTTTAAGTGATGTAAACAGTGGCGATGGTAAATTATTAATGTCGCACCAGCGCCACTGCATACATTTATTTGGCTCGTTTAGCACAGGCTCGCCGCCCTCGTAACCGGCTTTTACATATAAAGTAATGTAGTGTTTATTCTCAGCACTAAAAATATCGTTAGTAAAATCAAGCTTAATAATTTTACTCACATTTAGCCCTGTTTCCTCAAATACCTCGCGTATTGCGCACTGCTCAACACTTTCACCAAATTCTAAATGTCCACCAGGCGTTGCCCATGTATTTGCACCATGCGACCCTATTCGCTCACCTAATAAAATAGTGTTTTGGCGCATTATAATAACTGCAACCCCTACTCTTACTATGTTACTCATATTGCGTTTTCTCTTATTTAATTGCTCGCCATGCTGAGCCACACGCTTTGTATTGTCAATTTTGTATTTTAAAACCCAAAGTGTTGTTTAACTTTTAGCCGACCATAGTCGAATACCTATCGGTTAAAAAAAAGCCTACCTTTTGTAAGGTCTCTCACACACATTTAGTATTAGGAGCCCACTATGTTAGGCCCATATAAACAACAATACGAAAGCTTTAAACAAAACCCAGCACAATTTTGGCTTGAACAAGCAAAGCGCCTACCTTGGTATAAAAATCCTGAACACGCCTACACACAAGATACTGACGGCCTTTACCATTGGTTTGATGATGGCCAACTAAACACCAGCTTTTTAGCGCTCGACCAACACGTTATTGCCGGTTTTGGCGAGCAAACCGCGCTTATTTACGACTCCCCCGTTACCAACACGCAGCAGAAGTATAGCTACTACCAGTTACAGCAAGAGGTAGCTAAATTTGCCGGTGTAATGCAATCGTTAGGCGTTAGTAAAGGCGACCGCGTTGTTATTTATATGCCCATGATCCCCCAAGCTGTAATAGGCATGCTGGCCTGCGCCCGATTAGGCGCTATACACTCTGTGGTATTTGGTGGCTTTGCAGCGCATGAACTCGCCGTACGTATAGACGATGCTAAACCTAAACTCATACTGAGCGCTTCGTGCGGTGTAGAGGTAGATAGCGTAATAGAATATAAACCGCTGATTGATCACGCCATAGATCTTGCCAATCATAAAATAGATCACTGCGTTATTTACCAGCGCGAACAAGTAGCTGCCACGCTTATCCCCTCAAGAGATATTAACTGGGATGAGGCAATGCAAACAGCCACTGCAGTAGAGCCAGTACCTGTAAGTGGGCGTGATCCTCTTTATATTTTATATACCTCAGGCACCACAGGCACGCCTAAAGGCGTAGTGCGTGAAAACGGCGGCCATGGTGTTGCTATGCACTACAGCATGGAAACCGTTTACGGCATGCAGCCCGGCGAGGTGTTTTGGGCTGCCTCAGATATAGGCTGGGTCGTTGGGCACTCCTATATAGTGTATGCCCCGCTAATTTATCGCTGTACAACAGTGTTGTTTGAAGGCAAACCAGTTCGCACACCTGATGCCAGTGCATTTTGGCGAGTAGTAGAGCAGTACCAAGTAAATGCATTATTTACAGCGCCCACTGCGTTTAGAGCCATCAAAAAAGAAGACCCAAATGCAGAGGGCTTTAAGCAGTACAACACCAGTAGTTTAAAACGACTATTTTTAGCTGGCGAGCGGCTCGACCCGCCAACGTACAACTGGCTAAAAGAAAAAACCAACCTGCCAATACTCGACCACTGGTGGCAAACAGAAACCGGCTGGGCCATTGCCTGTAACCCCGTAGGCATAGAAGAATTAGTGACAAAACCAGGCAGCTCTACCGTGCCAACCCCTGGGTTTGATGTGCAAATATTGAATATGCAAGGCGAGCAATGCGCACCAAACGAGCAAGGCGTGGTGGCTATAAAATTGCCGCTGCCGCCAGGTTGCTTACCCACCATTTGGAAAAACACAGCGCGCTTTAAAACCGGTTATTTAACTCAGTACCCGGGGTATTATCTTTCCGGCGATGGTGGTTACATAGATGACGATGGTTACCTATTTATAATGGGCCGCACAGACGATGTTATAAACGTAGCAGGCCATAGGCTTTCAACCGGCGAAATGGAAGAAATAGTCGCATCCCACCCAGCCGTTGCAGAGTGCGCGGTGTTTGGGGTTACCGATACACTAAAAGGCCAATTACCGATGGCCATGATCGTACTTAAAAACGACTTTACCGGCTCCCCTACCGATGTAGAGCAAGAGCTTGTGCAAACAGTACGCAACCAAATAGGCGCTATAGCGTGCCTTAAAACGATAGTAAGCGTAGAGCGATTACCAAAAACTCGTTCAGGTAAAATACTACGCAAAAATTTACGTCAACTGGTCGATGGCGACGAACTACAAATACCTTCAACCATAGACGACGCCGGTATTTTTGAAGAAATAAACCAGCAGCTCACCCTGCGTTAAACCCAACCTAACAAAGCCATTTTATATTTAAAATAAAATGGCTTTTACTTTGACTGAAATTTTATACTCATTAGCACTTTCTTACTTAATGCTAGGGTCTGTTGATCTTTTAAGGTTAAATTTGCAGCTGTCTGTTTGGTATTTAGGCAAGGCAGAGCCTATATAGTGTGGTTGTTCCCCACAAATAGGCGATAACGTAGCATTAATGCCAAACAGGCGCTGCCCAAAGGGTTCTTCCTAGGGGCTATTTACTCTTTGTTGCCTACATGGATGTAGGTAAAGGGCGTGAGCAGGACGCGGAAGCTTTGCTCGGCTTTTACTTATTCTTACAGGGATGTAAGTCATTAGAATAACGCAGGAGCAGTTATCGAGCCCACTAGGTTACAAACCTCGCGCCGCGATTAAATAGCCCCTAGTTTGAACAAATTTTAATCCGCAAAGGTCAACAGACCCTTAGAACATTAAACAGGATTGTGCATGCTTCGCTTATTACAAACACTACTTGCCACCAGCCTACTATTTACAGGTTTTATGGCGCAAAGTTACGAAATTGAAGATTTAGGCGATGGCCTCCACCGCTTTATTGACGACAGACACCGCTCGGTATTTTTAATCACTCCACAAGGTGCAATAGTTACCGACCCACTCAATAAAAAAGCTGCCACGTGGTTAAAGGAGCAAATTAAAACTCGCTATAACGTACCCGTTAAATACGTTGTATATAGCCATAATCACAGCGACCATATTTACGGCGCAGAGGTATTTAAAAGCCCGTACACAACCTTTGTTGCGCACAAACTTACCGCGCAAGATATTAAAAACACGAAAATAAAAACGGTTATGCCTAACCTTACTTTTGATGATGAACTAATACTTAGCCTTGGCGGCTCAACCTTAAAACTTAACTACCACGGCCCTAACGATGGCCGAGGTTCAGTAAGTATGCTGTTCGAAAAGCAAAAAACATTATTTGTAGTCGATTGGATAGTCATTGGCAGAATGCCATGGCAAAAACTATGGAGCTACGATATTCAAGGTATGATTAATTCAACCCAAGCGGTTTTAAATTACGACTTTAATACCTTTGTGGGCGGCCATGCCGATATGGGTAATAAAACCGATGTAGCACGTTACTTACGCTATATAGAGCAGCTTTACAGCCAAGTAACCGCAGCAGCGCTTGCAGGGCAAAGCCTAGAGCAAATAAAACAAAACGTTAAGCTCGATGAATTTTCAGATTTAAAGCAATATAAAGCATGGCTGCCACTTAATATTGAGGGCGTATACGAGCGCCTTATGGAAGAGTCGGGCATGGGCTGGCGCAGCGATTTATAAATTGTATGCGTGTGCATTTGTAGCTTAAATGCAAGTGCATACGTATTCACATTGAATTAACAATGCAAGCTTGTGATAGTGCACTTTTTGTATGCTAAGGTGCAACCATGAAATTAGTTGCTTTACTGTTTAGCTTATCAATATTTGTAGTGCATACCAGCTATGCAAACACGCCCACCGTGCAAGTAAGCAAGGGCTATATTGAGGTGATCGACAATATAGAATCACAGTTTGTAAAAAACCGTTTTTTAAATGTATGGCTACCGCCAGGTTACAACAAAAACACCACCTACGATGTACTTTACATGCACGATGGCCGCATGCTGTTTGATGCCAATAGCACATGGAACAAGCAAGAATGGCGCGTAGATGAAGTAGCCGGCTCATTAATAGAGCAAGGCAAAGTACGCCCATTTATTGTGGTAGGTATTCCAAACTCCGTAGAAAACCGCCACAGCGAATACTACCCACAACAACCGTTTGAGGCCTTGAGCAAACAAAAGCAAAACGCCCTATACCAGTTAGAAAAATACCCAGGCCACAAATTATTTGCCTCTAAGGTGTACTCAGACAACTACTCACGCTTTTTAGTTAAAGAAGTTATTCCTTACATAGAGTCTAACTACAACGTAAATAAAGGCGCGCGGCACCGCTATATTGGTGGCTCTAGCATGGGTGGGCTTATATCGTGGTATACACTACTTAATTACCCTAACGAATTTGCAGGTGCTATTTGTATGTCGACCCACTGGCCGGGTATTTTTAGCCACGACGACGAAGTATTTGCCGAGTTTAAAAATTACATTGCCAACAACATCGAAAAGCTGAGTAACCAAAAAGTGTATTTTGATTATGGCGACAGCACTTTAGATGCCATGTACCCTAAGCTACAAGCGCAAATTGATGATTTATTTATGGCGCAACAATACCCAGCAAAGCTATGGCAAAGCCAGTATTTCCCGGGGGAAGATCACACCGAAAACGCGTGGGCAAAACGCTTACACATTCCCCTTGAGTTTATGTTTAGAAAAACCAAGCAAGCTGCCCCCGAATAATCATTTACAAGTATTATCCTATCAGCAATCACAAAAAAGCGGCTTAACGTTTACTACGTTAAGCCGCTTTTTTAATAGACTTTTAAACCGTTTTAAAACGTAGGTCGGAAGCGCAGCACCGTCCGACAATTAACGGCGCTTAAAGCTCATTAGTCTTACCAAGCATTCATAGGAACCTCTAAAGGAACTTGGCTACCATCCTCATTTTCTAAAACTAACTGTAAGATGTCCCCTGACTCCTTTCGCATTAATTTTTTTGCTTTACTGGCAGGGCAGCCCGGAATTTTACAGCCTTCTATAGAAATAATTTTTTGCCCTGCAACAATCCCTGCTTTTTCAGCGGGTGAATTAGGCTTTACGTTTTCAATAATAAATGACATTACTTTTGGGCTAAAAAAGCCATCTGCCCCAACGTTCCCTACAACTCCAAGCTTCACTTCTTCTGCTGCCAAGGCATTAAAAGAAACTATTGATATTAAAATAATTATAATTTTGAACATAAAAATAAACACTCCATGTAAATATAACGAGCTTATAGAATAAATCTAACAATAAAAATTAATCTAAAAATAGCTTTAAACTGTAAGCGTTGGAGAACTGGTTAGTCGCTCTTTTGGTAGAGCCATTCAATCTTATTTAACTCCCTCTCAACCAATTCACTCGGCATAATCTTTTCACTAGCTTGAAACCATGAGTAGTTAGCCCGAAACCTGTAGAGTTGAGTGATTTTTTTCTTTACCTCCTCCGGTAATGCCATTTTTGCCCATGGATTTTCAAAGAAAATTAAGCCATCTTTAGTTAACAGTAAAGCACCATTCAAATGTTGTCTTTCCCTAAATAACCCATCCTCCATCTGTTGGTAATAACCAGAATTAGAGTTTAGGTAACGTAACTCTGTTCTATCAGGGACAAAAGTAGACTTATGTTTTTTCCCATAAAATGCATGCCAAATACCAAAACTACCAGTATATATAGTACCTACATGGTGGATAGTGACTAATGGTAAGGTATTATCGCAAGAAGCATTAAAACCATGAGTTAAATCAAGCCAAAGCAAATTATAAGAATCAACTTTGGTTTGGTCATTACTTCTTTTGTGACTTAATACTCTATCTATAATCTTATTTGAAGGGTACCTTTTTGCACCTACTGTTTGTCCTGTTTGGGGATGAGAGAATGAAATCGAAATCATTTTATCTTTTTGTTCATTATGTTGCTTTTGTACCGCTTCGATATTCTGTTGAGATGTTTGGGGACAATATACTTCCAAATAAGTAGAGTCTAGTAACTTAAAATCAGGATTTTTTTGACCCTGTCTTTCTACTAAAGGCTCAATTTCATGAAAAACATTAGATAGCTGCCCGCCTGCAATAAGTTCAGCAGCTACTTTTGAGTTTATCTGAATTATTTTGTCATTGGATTTATAAGGCTCGTAAGATAGCAACTTGAGGTTTTCAACAAGCCACGATTCATATCTATCAATGCCCACAAGAGATTCAACTGCAGCACTAATATTTAGTATATTTGAATAAGAACCTTCAGAACCCCCATTACCTAAATTCTTTTTTAAAAGCACACCTAAATAGCTCTCATCGCTAATTTCTATTCCATGCTCTTCCATAAAGTTATCAAATTGATGATAACCAAAGTCTTTTAATTCCATACGACCTCAACTTTATTGGAGATTAATAAATTAACATTCCGCGAACCTCTTAGCCTCTAAGGTTTTATCAAATTACTTAACACTTTACTATTACTAGTTTTAAACTTCACACCTACCACAAAAAACCGCGCTAACACTTTATAAAAAGCCTTAGCGCGGTTATTAATACTTTAAACCTAATTAACCAAATAACTAACTAAAATCGACCACCACTTCATAGCGCCCTGGCATGTCGTTTACATCGTAAATCCAGCCGTGGCGTTTTATTATTTTTTCGCTTAATTGCAGGCCTAGTCCGTACCCTATGCTGGCGTGTTTTGCTGAGGGCGAGCTCGCTTTAGGGGCATCGTCTTGCTTACTACAATTAACAATAGTCACTTTACTGCCTTGCTGCGTAATATGTACTTGGCCAAATTGGGTATGTTGGTAGGCATTACGAATTAAATTAGTCAGTACTATGTGGCACGCAGTAGCATCGGTGGTAATAACGCTCTCTTGCTGGGTGTTTAAAACCACCTCAACGTGCTTAGCATTAAGCAGGTAATTAAGCTCGTTACTCAGGGTCGTTATTTTATCACTAAGGTTTACAGGTTCTGGACTACTTTGCTGATCTTCGTTGCGGCTTAGCCATAATAACGTATCGGTTAAATCGCTCATGGTTAAACCGGCGCGCGCTATACGCTCAAGTGTAAGCTGTTGTTTATCACTTAACGGGGCTTTTTCGCTCAGCCGATTGAGTAGCTCAACGTTACTGCGAATAACCGAAATTGGCGTACGCAGCTCGTGGCTGGCATAGCTTAAAAAGCGCTGCTCGCGCTCTACGCTTTCATTTGCCGAAAGCAAGCTGCTGCGTATTAATGTGGCTAAAGTGTTTAGTTCGTTATATGTAAAATCGGGCGGTGTTTGCTGTAGATTAGTTTGGTTTAACGATTTAGCCCAACCCCTTAACGACTCCACTGGCTTGGCTATTTTTTTCATTACCATAAACAAAAAAAACGCAAATAACACAATGGCCGCAATGCCTGTAATGGCAATCCATAGCATGCGTTGTTCGGGCTCTATATTAGCGAGCAATTGTGGTTTGTCTTTTTCGAGCATAATGCGCGATATATAACGCGGCTCGCCTTCGGGGTTTGGATAATACACCACAAAAAATAAATTTTGCGGCATAGAAAACATCGATGGCCTGTCTTTTGTTTTATGTAAAAGCCCCACCTCTGTTGGTTTTTTAAAACGCTGCTGAATTGACGCAGGCATGTCTTCCCAGCGACTTGCTATATTAAAGCCCACCAGCTCTTTTGTTTCCCCTGGCTTTACTTCTGTGGTTTGCGAAAGCTTTAACATAACTCCGTTTAAGCCTTTATCTAGCCCATCAATAAAGTAATTTACACTTAAAAACGAAAAGCCAATGGCCATAGCAGAGCTAAGCACTACCATACTGGCAAAAAAGTAGAGCCTTAAACTAGGCCTTATTTTCATTGTGGTTGCCCTTCATTTGCTGTTATTGCAAAGCCCACACTAGGAATGGTTTCAAGTGTAACTTGGTGTGTGGTTGCTTCTAATTGCTTACGCAAATGATGCACATGCACTTTTAAACTGTTGCTGTCGGGCTGCTCTTCGCCCCATATAGCTTGCATAATGCTACTGCGCGTAACAGGCTGCGGCGCATGGCGTACTAAGGTTTCTAGCAATTTAAATGCAATGGGCGATAACTTTAATGTTTGCCCCTCTACATCGGCACTGCGCTTTGCTAAATCTAAATTTAAATTAGCCAAGGTGAGGCGTTTTGCCTCACCACTTTTGCGCTTTGCCAGCACTTGTACCCGCGCTACTAGCTCTTTCATGGCAAAGGGTTTTACTAAATAGTCGTCGCTACCGGCGGCAAAGCCCTCTAGTTTGTTATCGAGGCTATCGCGTGCGGTCAACATTAATACCGGAATATCTTTACCTTGTTCACGCAATGTTTTGCACATTGTTAAGCCGTCCATTTTGGGCATGTTTACATCTAAAATAATCATTTGATAATCATTAATTTGCAGTAAATTTAAGCCCAAAACGCCGTTGCTTGCATGGTCACACTCAATGTCTTCTATATCGAGGTAATCAACAATTGTTGTTGCCAGGTCTATGTCGTCTTCCACCAGTAGTACGTTTATCATTAAGAGGCAGCTCCTTGGGTGCGTTTACCACTTAAAAAGTCTAACACATTGGCAAGTAAGCGCTTAATGTCTATTTGAATCATTAATAATGCCGGAATAAGGATTAACGTAATAACCGTGGCAAACAAAATACCATAACCAAGTGATGCCGCAGCAGGAATTAAAAACTGTGCCTGCATTGAGGTTTCGCTTAATAACGGCACTAAGCCCGCATAGGTTGTAATTGAGGTAAGCATTACCGCGCGCAGGCGGCTTGTGCACGACTCTACAATGGCATCGTGCGTGCTCATGCCTTCATCTTTTACCAGCTCGTTAAAGCGCGATACCAATAGTAGGCTGTCGTTTACAACCACCCCACTGAGCGCCAAAATACCATTTAAAGAAAGTATGCTGATGGTTAAGTCGTTCCACCAATGGCCTAAAATAGCACCCACAATACCAAAGGGAATCGCCACCATAATCAACATAGGTTGAATGTACGATTTAAGCGGAATCGCCAGCAATACGTATATAACTAATAACGCGGCTATAAACATAGTGGCCATTGAGCCTGTTGTTTCGTCTTGCTCTTCGGCTTCTCCGGCAAAGTGAATACTTAAGTTAGGAAATTGCGCGTTAAGCTCAGGTACTAAATCGCGGCTTAAGTTAGCAACTAATTCGTTAGATGCCACAATGTTTTTATCTACTTGTGCGCTTAAGTAAATTGCACGTAGGCCATCAATGCGGGTTATTTCATCTTGCTGATATTCGCTACTTATATTGGCTACGTTAACCAAAGGTACTACGGTGCCATCGGGTAACCTAATACGCGATTGCATAATATCGGCTGGTGTTTTACGGGCGTTTTCTGGGTAACGTACACGTACTTTTACTTCGTCTTTATCACGCTGGTAACGCTGTACAATTGCTCCACCAAAAGCTTGTAATACTTGCTCTGATAGGCTCGCCGTATCCATACCTAAAGCGCGCCCTTGTGCATTTAAGGTAAATTTAAGCTGTGGCTGACCTGGGTTTAAATTATCGTCTATGCCATTAACACCAGCAGTATTTTGTAAGCGCTCTTTAAACAGTGCGCCTGCGGCCATTACGGTTTCGTCATCCCAGGCTTTTAATTCTACTTTAAAGTTATCGACCATTTTACGTGTAGCCAATACTTGTAGCTTTTTGCTGCCCTCTGGCATACCTGCAAGGCGCTGCCATTCTTGTGCAAATTCGCTTGCAGTAAAGTCGCCCTTGTTTAACAGTTCAACACTTACCGTACCGCTAGTATCGCTACTGCTCACTAATTGTAAGCTCGTTATTTCGCTCTCTTGCGAGTCAAACTTATCCATTAAATTTTGCTGGGCTTGTAGTGCACTTTGCTCGAGCGCTAACAAGTTTTTATTAGTTTGCCCATACGCTGCATCGTTTTGCATAACAAGCTCAGCGGTTACGGTATCGCCGGCAATACTTGGGAAAAAACCTACTTTTACTGCACCGGTCATAGGCATACCAACAACCAGAATAAAAAAGGCTACAAATGCAGCAACAATGGCGTACCTAAAGCGTAACGAGTATTCAATAACGCGGCGGTACACTTTATCGCTAAACCAAGTTAGACCGCTGTCGGCGCCATGCTGCACCTTTGACCACAAGCCACTAAGACCCGACTTTAACTGGCGTTTAGTGCTTACGTGGGCTAAATGAGACGGTAAAATAAGTTTTGATTCAACAACCGAAAGCAGTAAACAAATCGTCACTACGGTCGCAAACTGTGAGTAAATTTTACCTAAATTGCCAGATACATTCGAAAGCGCAACAAACGCAGCTACCGTGGTTAATACGCCAAATATGGTGGGTACAGCCACCTTCATGGTGCCTAAAATCGTGTTATTAAGGGTGTCGCCGTGTTTTTTGCGAGTGGTGTAAATACTCTCCCCCACAACCACGGCATCGTCAACCACAATGCCCAGCGCCATAATAAAACCAAAGGTGGTCATTTCATTTATGGTCAGTGCGGTGTAGCTGTCGGTCATAAAGTACAGCGTGCCAAAAAATACAAATGGCAAGCCACCTGCAACCCATAGTGCAACGCGTACATTTAAAAATATCGCTAAAATAACAAACACCATAATAATACCGGTTACGGCATTTTTAGTAAGCAGCGATAGGCGCTCGGTGATCATGGTGCTTTTGTCGTGCCAGCTTTCAAGCTCTACATTTTGCGGTAATAAGCCGCGCTCGTGCCATGTATCAATTACGCTTTGTGCTTGCTCAACTATGGTGGTTATATCGCTATTTTCATCCATTAAAATTTCAATGCCTACGGCATTTTGTTGGTTATAACGACTTAGTGAGTTGGTATCTTCTGCGAATGTGTCGGTAACGGTTGCTACATCACCTAATTTAATTTGTGTGCCTGATTGCGTTGTAAATAACACAATATTGGCAAAGTCGCGCTGCCAGTAAGCTTGGTCTGCCGCTTTTAGGCGCATAATTTTATTGCTATCGCGCAAGCTAGTAGAAAGCGGGCTCGATGATTCGTTGTTAATCACCTCACTTACATCGCTAATAGTTAAACCGTAGGCTTGTAGTTTGCCTTCGTCGATTTCTACCGACATCATAGGGTCAAGCACGCCCGATTGCTCTACATCGCTAATGCCCGATTTAGCTAATAAATCGGCTTTTAGTTTTTCACCTAGGTTTTGCAACGTATGGCGGTCGGCATCACCAAATAATTGTAAGGTTAATGCGTGATCTTGCCTGCGCGCTTTGTCGATCACCGGTTCTTCGGCATCTGCCGGAAAGTTATTTATGGCATCAACTTGGTTTTTAACATCGGTGAGTAGCTCATCAAGCGAGTAATCGGTTTTTTTCTCAATGCTTACATGACTGCCGCTGGCATCCGATGTAGAGGTAATGCGCTTAATACCCGGTACGGTTTCAAGGGCTTCTTCTACTTTTAGGGCTATGCCTTCTTCTGCTTGTAAGGCATCGCCACTGTCGTAAACCACCGATACCGAAATAGTATCTGGCTCAAGGCTTGGAAACGCCTCTTTACGCAAAGTAGAAAGCGACATTATACCCATTACTATTACGCTAATGAGTAATAAATTGGCGGCCACTGAGTTGTTAGCAAACCAGCAAATAATGCCGTGCAAAGGGTTAGTATTATTAGGTAATTGCGGTGCTTGATGCGGGCTCATTATGGCATCTCCTCAACAATTGGGTTTACTAACATATCGTTTAAGTAGCTTACGAGTGGGCGAGCCACCACACGTAAATTAGTGTGCCCTTCAATAGGAGAGATATAAACGTAATCACCGCGCTCAAATAGTTTTTGCGCTTGAATGCTCATTAACGTGTTTTGCTCGTTTACGTACCAAATTAAGCCCTCTTGCGATACTGCTGAGGCGGGTAATTTAATTACGTTGTTAAGCGCTTTACCGGCAATTTGTACCGCTAAAAATGTACCTGGTAACAATGGTGTTGCTTGCTCAAAAGGTTTGTCTAGCGCAACCACTACACTGCGCTGGCGAGAGCTATCGTCAAGATGCTGCTCAAAACGAGCAATGTAACCTTGCCACTGATTCTGTGTTGTTACATCACTTAAAATAACCTCGCCCGACTTATCGCTTGCCAGGTTTTGCCATTGGCTTAATGAAAGCGGTACGCTAATTTCTACTTTGTCGGTGCTGTTTAATGTAGCAAGTGTATCGCCGATGCTTACGTAAGTGCCTAAATCTACATCGCGCGATAAAATAACAGCATCAAACGGCGCACTTATATGGGTGTTTTTTTCATCACGCTGCGCAGTTTGGAGTGCGTATTGGGCGTTATCGGCCGTTGCTTGGGCGGCTTCTAGCTGTAGCGTTCTAAATACTAAAGGTGAGCTTGGCGCTTGTGTTACGCCCGAGCGCTGCCATTCGCGCTTTGCTTGGTTTCCTAAGTCTTGCTCTTCTTGTAGGGCAAGTTTGGCATCTGCTAATGTGGCTTTAGCGCTCGCGACTGCTTGTAAGTATTCGGTGTTATCTATTTGTGCAAGCACTTGGCCCTTTTTAACTACATTTCCGGTAGCAAATTGCTCGCTCATATTCGTTATTTCGCCCTTAACTTGTGCTTTTAAGCTAAGTGCCCAGTGTGCTTTAGCCTCACCGTGGCCGCTAACATAGGCTTGATACGTACTTGGCACAGCGTTAATAACCGATACATTGGGTGCCACAGATTTAGCCGGCTCAGGCTTAGGGCCATTTGCTTGCTGCGCCATTTTTTGGCCGTTATATGAAATAGCAAGCCCTATACAAACAATGGCAACAAGAGTTACAACAACAGGTACTGGCGAAATTTTCATGACGATACTCCAAGGCCCAAGGCAAGGCCTAAATCTATACGGTTAGTTAAAAGGGTGTAATTTATTTGGCTAAGCTGAGCTTGTAGGTCGTACACCTGCTGCTGCACAGTGAGTAGGTCTAAAATATCAACCAAACCTTGCTGGTATTTGCTTTGGTAGTTGCTATAACTGCGCTTAGCACTGGCAAGTGCTTTATTAATTTGTAGCTGCTGCTGCGTTAATGATTGCTCTTGGCCTAGTGCGTTTTCTACTTCGTTTACGGCGCTAAGTAGCGTGTCTTGGTATTCCCAAAACGCTTGTTCGGCATTTAATTTTGCAATATCAACTTGTGCACGAAGTGCTCCGCCTTGAAACAATGGCGCACTTAAACTGCCTAATAAGTTCCATACTGGGCTGGTTAATAATGCTTGGCTGGGTGTAGTTGCTAAATCGCTAAGCGATGCCGAAAGCGTAATGCTTGGCAGTAAATCTTTGTAAGCTACATCAACTAAATAACGTTTAGATTGAATATTGTAATAGGCACTTTGTAAATCGGGGCGACGCGCTAAATCTTGCTCTGGTAGCGCGCTTAGCGGCTCAATAACCTCAGGTAAAACAGAGGTAGTAGGTAAGTTTTCAAGTTTATCTACACCCACTAATAATACTAAAGCACGTTTAGCTTGTGCTATTTGTTCTTGATAATCGGCAATAGTGGCTCGGGTAGAAGCGGTATTTGAACGCGCGGTATCAAGGGCTTCTAAATCACCTAAGCCGTATTGGTAACGCTCAACAATGCTTTGCTCGTTATTTTCTAAAACCGTTAAGCGCTGCTGCTCAATGTTAAGTAAATCTTGCTGCAAAATAATGTTTAAATACGTGCGCATCACGCTGGCTACTAAGGTGTCTTTAGCGCCTTGGTAAGTGGCCAGATTACTGGCTATGGTCATGTCTTGCGCGGCTACGTTATCAGCAATTTTTTGCCATACGTCGGCCTCCCAGCTAACCCCTAGTGATGAGCTGTACTGTGTGCCAGTTGTTTCGTTACGCTGAGCGTCAAAATCGGCATCTACACTAAACCACTGGCTTGCTGCGGTAACATCGCGCTGCGCATAAGCAAGTTTTAGCGCCACATGCACTTGGTTAAATGAAGGGTTATTTGCAACGGCTTGGTTAATAAGCGAATCAAGCCCCGCTATATTCACTAAATCAGTGATATAACTTACCTCGGTTGCATCATCTTGTGTGTATTGCCAATTTGCATGCTGCTTTAGCGATTGCTCGGTGCTATTACCTGTATAGCTTGGCTGGCTACTACACGCAGCAAGCGTGCAGCTAAGTGCAAGCAATAAAACCGTTGAGCGCTTTTTAAAATAAACCATTTAACTGTGCCTAATTTACATCATTACACACAGTTTATTAGGGCAAGGGTTAAGGATGGGTTAAAAGGGGTTAACTTACTTTAGACAAATTAGTATTTGCCTCGTTTAGCCAAATTACGTAGCCTTTGGCAAAAATATTCACTTAAAACTCATATGCATAAATTAATTTTTACCCTTTTTTTAATACTCCCCACGTTATTGCAGGCTCAAGTAACCTTAAGTGATAAAACCATTATATACAGTGGCCAAATCAACAAACAAAATAACAATACGGCAGCTGAGCTTTTAAAAACTAACCCTACAATTAATACATTTACGATTACCAGCGGCGGCGGAAACATAGATTTAGGGATGGACTTAGCCGAATTAATTTTGGCGCATAAGCTAACGGTAAACATAAAGCAGTTTTGCTTTTCGTCGTGTGCAAATTATGTGTTGCTTGCTGGCCACCCTACTACAATTGAGCCCAATACAATTATTGGCTGGCATGGGGATGCAGCCTCAGCTAAGTGGTTAGATAGTGATATTGATGCCATGGTAAAGCACTTAAAAGAGCCACAAAAAAGCCAAAAGTGGCAAACATTACGCGCTTATTACGATGAGGTAATTGCTAAAGCAAGCTTGCGCGAAAAAGCCTTTTACACAAAGCTAAATGTAAATCACGACCTACTCACAGTAGGGCTAAAACCCAGTTTACGCAGCGCCGCCATAAAGCAACGTGCACGTGGCTGGACGTACTCACCTAAGGTGCTTAACTATTTTGGAATTAGCAATATTAGCTATAATAATTGGCAACCTCGTTCAGCTAAAAACTTTCCGCTGCTTATTATTAGCGACTTAAACTAGGGCGTGTTGATCTTTGTGGTATGAAAAACAAACAGCATGAAGATAAGGTATAATTGAATTCGCCAGAAAACTTTACACCGAACCTACATGCCAAGATTAATGTTAACAGACGGGACATGGAATGTCTTATCAAAAGTAATGTACTTAAGTGGTCGAATTTATAATAAGCCCGACCATAGAAAAACGCTCGAAGGCATACTGTATAAGATGCGCACAGGTATTCCATGGCGAGATTT